>NZ_LGQY01000018.1:0-151651 GCF_003116065.1 Azospirillum sp. TSO5
CTCCCCCGCGTTCCGCGGGAGAGGGGGTAGGATGCTTGTTGGCGTAACTTATTTGGAGAGCGGCGGCAGTCCCCTCTCCCGCGCAGCGGGGGAGGGTTAGGGAGGGGGCAGCAGACCCCCACACCACCCAAAACGTCACCCCCCAGCCGCCTCCTCCTCCGCCTGCCGACGCCTGAACCCCACCAGCGCTGTCTCGTCCAGCATCGCGGCCTCCTTGCGCTTCTGCTTGTCGCGCTCGCGCTTCAGCCGCTCCTCCTCCGCCAGTTCGTAGCGCTTCAGTTCCTGGAAGGCCTCGGCCATCTCGTCGGTGGCGATGTTGATCTGCGCCTCCACCTGGCCCAAGGATTCGCCCAGCTTGCGGCCGCGCTCCAACGCCGCCTGGGCGAAGTTGGAATAGGTGAAGGAGACGGAGAAGTCGTCGCGCACCGTTTCCTGTTCGTGCGCGATCTCCTGCTTCACCTTCTCGATCTCGTTGCGCAGCCGATCGGCCAGCGTGTGGAGTTCCGCCAGGACGCGACGCTTCTCGTCCAATTGCAGCTTCTGCAGGCGGATGATCGTTTTCAGGCTCATTGCGGCCACTGCACCCCAAAGATTTCAGCGAGCATGGCGTAGCTGGTCTCCAGATCGGTGGCCTCGCGCTTGCCCTGCTTCAGGAAGGCTTCCAGTGCCGGCTGGTAGTGGATCGCCTCGTCCACCTGCGGGTCGGTGCCGCGGCGGTAGGCGCCCAGCCGGATCATCTCCTCCATATTGTCGTAGGACGACAGAAGGCGGCGGGCATAGCCGACCAGTTCGTTCTCGTTCGCCGTGTTGCAGCCGGGCATGGTGCGCGACACGCTGCGCAGGATGTTGATGGCGGGATAGCGCCCGCGCTCGCCGATCTTGCGTTCCATCACGATGTGGCCGTCCAGGATGCCGCGCACGGCGTCGGCGATCGGTTCGTTGTGGTCGTCGCCGTCGACCAGCACGGTGAACAGGCCGGTGATGGTGCCCGACCCGACCACCCCCGGCCCGGCGCGCTCCAGCAGGCGCGGCAGCTCGGCGAAGACGGTCGGCGGATAGCCCTTGGTCGTCGGCGGCTCGCCGGCTGACAGGCCGATTTCGCGCTGGGCCATGGCGAAGCGGGTGACGCTGTCCATCATGCACAGCACGTCGCGACCCTGGTCGCGGAAATGCTCGGCCACCGCCAGAGTCATGTAGGCCGCCTGCTTGCGCATCAGCGGCGCCTCGTCGGAGGTGGCGCAGACGACGACGCTGCGGGCGAGACCCTCCTCGCCCAGATCCTCGGTGATGAACTCCTGCAATTCGCGACCGCGCTCGCCGATCAGGCCGATCACCGCGACCTCGGCGGCCGAAAAACGCGCCAGCATCGACATGACCGACGATTTGCCGACGCCCGATCCGGCGAAAATGCCCATGCGCTGGCCGCGGCAGCAGGTGAGGAAGGCGTTGATGGCGCGGATGCCCAGGTCCAGCTTGCCCCCCACGCGGGCGCGCGAGTGCGCATTCGGCGGGTTGTTGCGGATCGGCGTGCCCTGCGGCCCCTTGGGCAGTGGCCCCTTGCCGTCCACCGGCTCGCCCAGCGCATTGACGACACGGCCGAGCCAGGCGTCGGTCGGGTAGATCATCGCCTGGTCGCCGGCCACCAGCGCGCGGCAGCCCAGACCCACCCCGTCGAGCGCACCGAAGGGCATGGCGAGCGCCCGCCCCTGCCGGAAGCCGACGACCTCGCACGGAATGCGGCGGCGGTCGCGCGTCTCGACGATGCAGCGGCCACCGACCGACAATTCCTTTTCGATCCCGCCGACCTCGACCATCAGGCCGGACACGGCGGTGACGCGGCCGTAACGGCTGCAGTCGGGAATCTGGTCGATGTCGCGGATCAACTGATCGATATCGAACGGCATGGATCGGATACCGGCGTTCCCAAGACGGAACGCGCTCCTATTAAGTGGTAGTTCTGTGGACGGAGGCGACGTTAACCACCATGATCGCATCTTGCGATGGAAGGATTAACGTTGTGTAAGCGCTTGGCGCTGGCGTTAAGCTGAATCGTCTGTTAACTTGTGTAAACGGGATGGTTGAAATCGATCATCAAGGATCGGGGACCATTACCAGAGTCGGGTAGCGAAAGCGCGCCATCAAACGTCGGGATATCGCCATGAGGGTTCTGCTGGTTGAAGACGATTCCTCCGTCGCCAAAAGCATCGAGCTGATGCTGAACACGGAAGGATTCATCGTCGACTCTACCGACCTGGGTGAAGACGGGCTGGAGATCGGCAAACTCTATGACTACGACATCATCATTCTTGATCTGATGCTGCCGGACATCGACGGGTACGAGGTTCTTCGCCGCCTTCGCGCCGCGCGCGTCACCACCCCGATCCTGATCCTGTCCGGTTTGACCGAGATGGACAACAAGATCAAGGGGCTGGGTTTCGGCGCCGACGACTATTTGACCAAGCCGTTCGACAAGCGCGAGTTGATCGCCCGCATCCAGGCCATCGTCCGCCGGTCGAAGGGCCATTCCGACAGCATCATCCGCACCGGCCGCCTGACCGTCAACCTCGACACCCGCACGGTGGAGGTCGACCAGTCGCCGCTACACCTGACCGGCAAGGAATACGGCATCCTGGAGTTGTTGAGCCTGCGCAAGGGCACGACGCTGACCAAGGAGATGTTCCTGAACCATCTCTATGGCGGGATGGACGAGCCGGAACTGAAGATCATCGACGTCTTCGTCTGCAAGTTGCGCAAAAAGCTGGCCGCCGCCACCCAGGGCGACAACTACATCGAAACGGTGTGGGGCCGCGGCTATGTGCTGCGCGACCCGCACGAGGAAGTCGCCGAGGGCAATCCCCCGCCGCCGCCGCGCGTGCCGCAGCAGCAGGCCGCCGGCTGACGGCAAGCCCGCATTTCTTTTCGTCCGCCCATCGAACGCCCGGCCTTCTTTCGCCTTGAAAGGGGGACCGGGCGTTCCCATGTCTGATGGGTCATTCTGCTTCGGACTGCGGGGCGTTCAAACGCTCCCACGCTCAGCCCCCCTTTTTTCGCCATCGCGATCATGCCTTAGCGGGCATTTGGGGGCCGCCATTCCCACACCCAGTCTGATGCGCCGCACCGGTGGTGCGGCGCCCTTCGCGTTATGGGAGACAGACATGCCCGTCGGCACCGTCAAATGGTTCAACAGCACCAAGGGCTTCGGTTTCATTCAGCCGGAAAGCGGCGGCCCGGATGTGTTCGTTCACATCTCCGCTGTCGAACGCGCCGGGCTGCGCAGCCTGGTCGATGGCCAGAAGATTTCCTACGAGGAGCAGCGCGATCCGAAGCGTGGCAAGACCTCGGCGGAAAATCTGAAGGCGGTCTGACCGCCTGACCGCCGACCTGCGGAAAAAGGGGCATCGGGAAACCGGTGCCCTTTTTCCGTGTTGCACAAGTCGCTGTTGCCCAGACGCAGGGCTCTGCCCAGAGGAGAACCGCTATGGCTTTCAAACCGAATTACAACCAGCAGCGGGCCGAGCGCAACCGGGCCAAGGAACAGAAGAAGGCGGAACGGCTGCAACGCCGCGAGGAAGGCGTCGCCGCCCGCCGCGCCGGCGACCAGACCGACAGCGACCAGACCGATCCCGAGTTGACCGGGCAGGACGATGCGGACGTGCAGGATGACGCCGTCTCGACCGAGACCGGTACCAAGACCGACACCAACAATGCCTGACCGGGCGACCGCAAGCGCGGCCGACCGCGACCATACGGAGGACAGGCCATGGCCCGTCAGAAGAAGCAACCCGTCGAAAACGCCTTCGCGCTCTTCGATGTGATCTACCAGGACGGTGCGCGCACCTCGAACCGCAAGGTGCCGACCGCCGACATCGATCAGTTCGACCGCGAGAACTCCATCCGCACCTTCATCGAGACGCAGGACCGCAAGATCGCGGAAATGTCCGGCAACCCGCGCGGACCGATCAAGTCGATCACGCCGTCGGCCTGACGCCGTTTTTTCGTTCGAATGGGGGCGGCTTTCCCGCCCCCGTCGCACCTGCGGAAAGCCTTACGCCACCTTGGCGCCGGCGGCGGAGAAGCCGCCCATGCTGTAGAGGCCGCGCTGGCCTTCCACCGGCTTGAACTTGTCGGTGATGCCCAACACCGTTTCCGCGCCGCCCAGATACAGCACGCCGTCCTGCGGCATTTGGCGGGAAATCGATTCCAGCACCTTCGCCTTCGTCGGCTGATCGAAATAGATCAGCACGTTGCGGCAGAAGACGATGTCGAACTGGCCCAGCGGCGACAGGTCGCCCAGCAGGTTCCATTCACGGAACGACGCCATCTGGCGCAGTTGCTGGCTGATCTGCCACTTGTCGCCGTTCTGCTTGAAATGCTTCACCAGCATGGTGATCGGCAGGCCGCGCTGCACCTCGAACTGGGTGTAGATACCGGCCTTCGCCCGCTCCACCATTTCCGCCGAGATGTCGGTGCCGATGATCTCGATGCGCCAGCCGGCCAGCTTCGCCGCCTCGTCGTTCAGGATCATCGACAGCGAATAGGCTTCCTGGCCCGACGAACAGGCGGCCGACCAGATGCGCAAGCTGCGCTTGGCCGCCCGCGCCTCCATCAGCCTCGGCAGCACCAACTGCCTGAACTGGTCGAAGGGCTTCTGGTCGCGGAAGAAGGACGACTCGTTGGTCGTCATCGCTTCCGTGATGTCGCGCAGCAGCGCCTCGTCCTTGCGGGTGCGGACGGTGGTCGCCAGTTCCTCCAGCCCCTTCATGTTCCACTTGCGCGCCACCGGCATCAGCCGGGACTCGAGCAGGTATGCCTTGTCGCGGGTGAGGACCAGGCCGGAACGCTGCTTGAGCAGCGTGGAGAACATGTCGAAATCTTCGACTCTCATGCTGCCCTCGAAGCGAGCTTGCGGATGTGGGGACCGATTTCCTTGAGCGGCAGGATGACGTTGCAGATGCCGGCTTGCGCCACCGCACCGGGCATGCCCCAGACCACGCTCGACGCCTCGTCCTGGGCGATCAGGGTGCCGCCGCCGTTGACCACGTCGGTGCAGCCCTTCAGCCCGTCCTGCCCCATGCCGGTCAGGATGCAGGCCAGGATCTTTCGTCCGCCGAAGGCCTTCAGGATCGACCGCATCATCGGATCGACCGCCGGGCGGCAGAAATTCTCGGGCGGGTCCTTGCTCAGCGCGATCACGTTGGTGCCGGCGCGCTGCGCCACCAGCATGTGGAAGTCGCCGGGCGCGATATAGCAGCGGTTCTGCACGACCGGCTCGCCGTCCTTGGCCTCGCGCGCGTCGATCCCGCACTGGCGGCTGATGTGCTCGGCCAGGATGGTGGTGAAGGTCGCCGGCATGTGCTGGGTGATCAGGATCGGCTGGGTCACGCCGGTCTTCAGGTGCGACAGCACCTCGAACAGGGCCTGCGGGCCGCCGGTGGAGCTGCCGATGGCGATCACGTCCGGCTTCACCGCGATGCCGGCCGGGGCCGGGCGGGTGGTGATCGGCCCGACCTCGCGCTTCAGCAGCCCGACCGGAGCCGCCGGGGTCAGCGGGCGGATCTCGCCGCGGCTTCGCGACCCGGCACGCCGGGCGGCGGCACCCAGCGCCTTGACCTTGGCGACCAGCTCGCGCTTGAAGTCCTCCGCCCCGCCGATCTCGCGGGTGGAGGTCGGCTTCGGGATGTAATCGGCGGCACCGGCCGACAGGCAGCGCATCGAAACGTCGGCCCCGCGCAAGGTCAGCGTGGAGGCCATGATGATCTTCACCTGCGGCGCCACCGCCAGCAGCTTCGGGATGGCGGTCAGCCCGTCCATCACCGGCATTTCGATGTCCAGCACGATGACATCGATGGAATTGCGCTGCAGCGAATTGACCGCCATCTGTCCGTCGCCGACGGAGGTGACGACGCGGATGTCCGGGTCCCCTTCCAGCGCGCGGGTCAGCAGGCCACGGATGACGGCGGAGTCGTCCACCACCATGACCCGGACGGGATCCGGGTTGGCCGGTCGCGCGGTGGTGAGGGGGCCTCTGCCAAAACTGTCCGACATAACGGCGATTCGCCTTTCAACTCGACATAGTCAACGCGGCTTTTTCCCGGGCGGCTTCTCCCGGCACCCGGGCCTGGAATGCGGCCAGGATCAGAGAAGGCCGACCTGCGCGAACTTGGTCTGGATGATGTCGCTGTCGAAGGGCTTCATGATGTACTCGTTGGCCCCGGCGGACAGCGCCTCCTGGATGTGGGCAAGGTCGTTCTCGGTCGTGCAGAACACCACCTTGGGCTGCTCGCCCCCGCTCATCTTGCGCAGCCGGCGCAGGAACTCGATCCCGGTCATCACCGGCATGTTCCAGTCCAGCAGGATGGCGTCGGGCATCTGCGCCGCGCAGGCTTCCATCGCCTGCCTGCCGTCTTCCGCCTCGCTGCAGGCGAAGTTCAGCTCTTCCAGGATCTTGCGCGCGACCTTGCGGACCACGCGGCTGTCATCGACCACCAGGCAGGATTTCATTGCGGCAGGGCCTCAGGTCATCTGTTCGTCGGCAAAAGCCGGCCGGGCCGGAGCGGCGCTCTCCATCGCGAAGAGCGCCGCGAGCCGTCAGGCCGTCTCGATGGTTGTGAAGTTGAGCAGACGGGGCACGTCCAGCACAACCATCAACTGGCCGTTCAGCCTATAAATTCCGGTCGAGACCTCCCGCCAGCGCGGATCCAGCGTCGCCGGGTTGCGTTCGAAGTCCTCCTTGGTCAGGCTCAGCACCTCGCCGACCGAATCGACCATCAGGCTGTACAGCTCGCCGCGCAGGTCGACGACGATCGACATGCCCGGCTTGTCCTTCGGCCGGCCGGTCAGGCCGAGCCGCAGGCGGACGTCGATGGCGGTGACGATGCGGCCGCGCAGGTTCAGCGATCCGGCGACCTCCGGCGGGGCCAGCGGGATGCGGGTGATCCGCTGATGGCCCAGCACGTCCTGCACCTGAAGGACCGGGATGCCGAACATCTGGTCGGCGATCGTCATGGTCACAAAGTCCTGGTTGCCGGAGACGACGATGTCGTCGCCCCTGGACTTCCGGACGGTGGACGGCAGCTTGGCGTTGCTCATGCGGCACCTTTCTGTTCGGTCAGCGTCTGCTGCAGCGCGAAGAGCAGCGCGTCACGGTCGAACTTGGCGACATAGTCGTTGAAACCGGCAATCCGGCCGCGATCGAGGTCACGGGCGCTGGCGTGGCTGGACAGCGCCACCATCGGCACACGCTGCCAGCGGCTGCCGTGGCGCACCGCCTCGGCAAAGTCGAAGCCGCTCATGCCCGGCATCTCGATGTCGGAGACGATGACGTCGAAGTCCTCGCCCGCCTCGCAGAGAGCCAGCGCGTCGCCGGCATTCTCCACCGCCGTCACGTCGTAACCGGCGACCGACAGCAGCGGCGTCAGCAGGTTGCGGAAGAAGGGGCTGTCGTCCACCAGCAGCACGCGCTGCAGCTTCTCCTCCTCGAACCCCTCCTGGGCGGAGGAGCCGAACCAGTCCTTGTAGGCCTGGGTCAGGAAGAAGCCGGCGTCGATCACCTCGGTCGCCTTGCCGGCGATGATGGCCGAACCCATCAGGCCGGGACGCTCCGCGGCCAGCTGGACGTTCAGCTTCTCCTCGACGATGTCGACGATCTCGTCGACGATCAGGCCCATCGAGCGGTCGCCGTCGGCGAAGACCAGGACCGGCTGGCGGCCTTCGTTGGCGATGACGAAGTTCGGGTTGATCGGCACCAGCGGCATCAGCTTGCCGCGGTACTGGACCACCGGCAGGCCGTTCGACAGCTCGACCGTGGCGAGATCGACGTCCTCCAGGCGGGCGACCAGCGACAGCGGCACCGCCTTGGGCGCGCCCTCGCCGGCGCGGAACAGCAGGAGCGCCATCTTGTCCTCCTGGCGCTGGGTCTGGACCGCGGTGGTCTCCTTGCCCGCGGCCTCGCCCATCGCCATCTCGCCGGTGGCCGACGCGATGCCGTTGGGGTCCAGGATCATGATGACCGAGCCGTCGCCCAGGATCGTGTTGCCCGAGAACATCTCGATGTGGCGCAGGATCGGCGCCACCGGCTTCACCACGATTTCCTCGGTGTCGAACACGCGGTCGACCATGATGCCGAAGGTGTAGGTGCCGACCTGGGTGACGACGATGAAGGTCTCGTCCTCCGTCTTGGCGGCGCCCTCGCTGTCGTCCAGCCGCAGCAGCTGCTGGAGCGAGACCAGCGGCAGCAGGCGGTTGCGCAGGCGCAGGACCGGGGTGCCCTTCAGCCGTTCGATGGTGTGCTCGCTGTCGGAGGCGGCGCGCACCAGCTCGACCACGCTGATCTGCGGGATGGCGAAGCGTTCGCCGGCGCATTCCACGATCAGGGCCGAGACGATGGCCAGCGTCAGCGGGATCTTGATGACGAAGGTCGAGCCCTTGCCCTGGACCGACTTGATCTCGATCGTGCCGCCGATCTTCTCGATGTTGGTCTTCACCACGTCCATGCCGACGCCGCGGCCCGACACGTTGGTGACCTTGGCGGCGGTGGAGAAGCCCGGCTTCATGATGAACTGGATGATCTGCTGGTCGGTCATCGAGGCCAGCTCGCCTTCCGACGCCATCCCGTTTTGGATCGCCTTCTGCTTGATCCGGTCGATGGCAAGGCCCTTACCGTCGTCCTGGATCTCGATGATGATGTGGCCGCCTTCGTGATAGGCGTTCAGCGTAATGCGGCCGGTCTCGGTCTTGCCGGCCTTCAGGCGCTCCGCCGGGATCTCCAGCCCATGGTCGGCGCTGTTGCGCACCATGTGGGTCAACGGGTCCTTGATCAGCTCCAGCACCTGGCGGTCCAGCTCGGTGTCGGCGCCGAGCATCTGGAGGTCGATCTTCTTGTTCAGTTCATGCGCCAGATCGCGCACCAGACGCGGCAGCTTGGCCCAGGCGTTGCCGATCGGCTGCATGCGCGTCTTCATGACGCCTTCCTGCAGCTCCGACGTCACGTGGTTCAGGCGCTGCAGCGGGGCGGCGAACTCGCTCTCCTTCTGCGACCGCAGGATCTGGAGCAGCTGGTTGCGGGTCAGCACCAGCTCCGACACCATGGTCATCAGGTTTTCGAGCAGGTCCACGTTGACGCGGATGGTCTGCGCGGCGACCGCCGATTCCTTGGTCGCGGCTTCGGCGCCCGCATCGGCGGCACCGCCGCCGGCAGAACCGCCGCCACTCGCCATCGGAGCGACCGGGGCCGGCATCTTGGCGGCGGCCGGCTCGGCGTCGGGCACGACGAGGTCCTGCGACGGGGCCGGCTCCTCGGCCGGCTCGGGCGCGCGGGTCGCCACGGCGGTGCTTGCCGGGGCGGCGGGAGCCGCGGCCGGCGGGTCGTTGGGGCCGGGGATGGAGTTCCACAGCGCCTCCAGCTCGTCCAGCGTGGCCGGACGGGAGTCCGACGCGGCGACCGCAGGGGCGGTCGGCGGCGGCGGGGGCGGAGCAGCGGCGGCCGGGGCGGGACCGCCCAGCTTGCCTTCGGCGCACAGGTTCAGCCGCTCGATCAGCGGCAGGTCGTCGCCCGGCGGTTCCGCCTCGGTCGCTTCCAGGACCGCCAGCAGGCTCTTGATGGTGTCCAGAGCCTGCAGGATCAAGGACACCGCTTCCGGATTGATCGTCAGTTCACCGTCGCGGAACTTGCCCAGCACGTTCTCGGACGCGTGCGCCACCTTTTCCAGGCGGGGCAGGCCGAGGAAGCCGCAGGTGCCTTTGATGGTGTGAACGAGCCGAAAGATGTTCGACAGCAGTTCCGGATTGTTGGGGTTCTGCTCCAACCGGACCAGCTCGACGTCCAGCACCGAGAGGTTTTCGTTGGTTTCCGTCAGAAATTCGGACAGCAGATCATCCATGTCGCATTCCCCAGGCCCAATGTTTATGGTCCGCGCCGGCCTGCGGCTCGAACGGACGGCTTTGCCGGCCGCCGGTTGCGCTCCAGTCCAGTTAGGGTGGGAGCCTGTCAAACACTGATTAAGAGAACCTTACCTCTTCCGATAGGGACTCCTCCGGGAGGTTCCACCGGTAGGATCGGGTTTCCATTGTCACAGGGAGGATCGATGACCGACGCCGAACTCGCCCGATCCGTGCGCGAAGCCGTGGAACGCCTCAACGCCGCGCTGGCGGAGGCCGCACGCCACAATCTGGCGGTCACGCTGCGCAGCACGTCCCACCAGACCACCGGCGGGGTGGAGCAGGTCGTGCTGGAGCCGCGAATCTTCAAGCAGTTGTAGGACGCCTCACCAGTCCGCGGTGAAGACCAGCCGCTCGCTGCTTTCGGTGGCGACGGCGATGCGGAAGCCGTCGCTCTCGGCCAGCCGGCCGGCGAGATAGGCGTGGATGGTGCGCGGGGTCAGCGCCTCGGCCCCCGCCGTGCCGGCCAGCGCCGCCGCGGCCTCCGGGTTCAGCGTGCCCGGCCGCCCGGCGGCGGTCACGGTGATGCGGCCGGCGGTCTCGTCGCCGTCGGCGGCGACCGAGACCAGCCCGCCATGGGTCAGCGCCTCGTCCGCCAGCATCACCAGATTCAGCACCAGCTTCACCACGCCGCGGCGCTGGGCGGTCATGTCGTGGGGCACCCGTTCCGGCCAGTCGAGCCGGGTGCGCCCGCCCTCGACATAGCCGGCGGCGGCGGCGCGGGCGTCGCCGAATCCCTTCTGGTCGCGTCCGGCCACCCCATAGGCCAGCCGGAACACCCGCAGTCGGCGGTCGGCCTGACCGGAGGAATGGTCGATCAGCTTCACCGCCTCGCCCAGAAAGCCGCCGATGGAACCGCCGCCGGCCGGGCCGCCATCCTCGTCCTCCTGCATCTCTTCGATCAGCTCCAGGCCGTTGCGGATGGCGCCGACCGGGCTGACCAGATCGTGGCAGAGCTTGGACGCCAGCAGTTCCAGCACGCGGATGTCGACGCTGACGGGGCGGGAGGACGAATCGGTCACGGGGCGGACTCCGGGAAAAAAGGAACGGCGACGGCGCGGTGCCGGAGACTCTATACTCTCCGGGCGCCGCCGCACAGGCGGTCGCATTTCCTATGTAGAATAGCGGCATGGATGGGACGCGACATGGACGATTCGCTGGTGCCCGGCGCCTGGGTGCGCCACCCGGACCAGCCCGATTGGGGGTTGGGACAGGTGCAGTCGGCCATCCGCAACCGCATCACGGTGAATTTCGAGCATGCGGGCAAGGTGCTGATCGATTCGGACGTCATCTCGCTGACGGTCGTCGATCCGGACGAGATCTGAGGTCCGGCACCGGGGGTTTGGGGCCCCGCACTCCGGGAAAGCGCGGATTGCGCGGAACCGGCGGCTTTGCTTTTATGCGAATGATTTCGGACGCCTGTTTGGGAGAGACCATATGAAGGCAATGATCCTCGGCTTCGCCGCCGCGGCGGTGATCGCGCTGGGCACGGCTGCGGTGCTGAACTCGGTCGGCCATTCGACCGCAGAGCGCTATTCCAGCCCGTCCGTCCGCCTGTAGGCGAATTTTATCCAATCCCATTCCACGAAAAGGCGACTTCCGGCAGCCCGGCGCACGGTGTAGGATCGGTCGATCCATGACCGGACACGGCGGGGCATTGCTTGATCTCGCGTCTCAAAGGGGGAATGGGCGCATTCGGTGTGGCGCTGATCCTTGGCCTCAACGCCATGTTCGGCTACGACCTGCTGCACCAGCGTGACCAGACCATCGCCCGGGCGCGGGAGGACACCGCGTCGTTGGCGCTGGTGCTGGAACGCCAGGCGAGCGACACCCTGTCCGGCGTGTCGAAGATCCTCGCCGGCGCCGTGGAGGTGCTGGCCGTCAGGTCCGGCAGCTGGACCCGCGGCGATGCCGACATCCATTCCCTTCTGCGCCGTCAGGCCGCGCTGTCGCCGCTGATCCGCGCCATCCTGGTGGTGTCCGCCGACGGCAGGCTGATCCACGACACCGAAACGCTGGAACCGGCGAACATCGACCTGTCGGATCGCGATTACCTGATGGCCCACCGCGACCGGCTGGTTCGCGATGGCGGGGTTTTCGTCGGCAATCCCGTGCGCGGCCGCACCTCCGGCACATGGTTCTTCAGCATGAGCCGGCGGCTGGACACGCCCGACGGGCAATTCGCCGGCGTGGTGGTCGCCGTGCTGGAGCCGATGGCCTTCCGCGGCTTCTACCAGTCGCTTCCGCTGACCGGCGACGCGGTGGTGACGCTCTATCACGCCGACGGGACGGTGATCGCCCGCTTCCCCGACCATGACGGCTTCATCGGCCGCTCGGCCCGGCTGCTGCCGCTGTTCACCGACCTGCTGAAGGAGGCACGGGCGGGGACCGCAATGCTGGATGGCACCGTCGACGGACCGCGCCGCATCCTCAGCCACCGCGCCTCCGCCGAGATGCCGCTGGTGGTGACGGTGTCCTCGTCGCAGGACGCGGTGCTGGCCCCCTGGTGGTCGAAGGTGATGACGCTGGCGGCGGCCGACCTCGCCGGGACGCTGGTGCTGGCGGCGATGACGCTGGCCCTGCTGCGCGAGGCGGAGCGGCGGGAACGGGCCATCGCCGACCTCCAGAACAGCGAGCAGGCGCTGCGCGACAGCCAGCAGCGGCTGATCCAGGACATCGCCGCCCGCCACAGGATCGAGGCGGAACTGATCGCCGCCAAGCAGGTCTCCGACGCTGCCAACCGGGCGAAGACCCAGTTCCTGGCCAACATGAGCCACGAGCTGCGCACGCCGCTGAACGCGGTGATCGGCTTCGCCGAGGCGCTGGAAAGCGGCATTTTCGGCGCGATGTCGGGCAAGCAGACCGAATATGTCGGCGACATCCGCCGCTCCGGCCAGCATCTGCTCAGCCTGATCAACGACATCCTCGACACCACCAAGATCGAATCGGGCAAATATGTGCTGCATCAGGAGGATCTGGCGGTCGGCGAACTGATCGGCGAATGCCTGCGCCAGATGGAGCCGCTGGCGGTGGAAAAGGGTGTGACCCTGACGGCGGCGCTGCCCGCCTCCCTGCCCATCCTCCATGCCGACGCCCGCGCGGTGCGGCAGATCCTGCTGAACCTGCTGTCCAACGCGGTGAAGTTCACCCCGCCCGGCGGGCGGATCGCGGTGGAGGCGGACAGGGCGGCGCGCAGCCTGCGCCTGCGGGTCAGCGACACCGGCATCGGCATCCCCGCCGTGGAGCTGGAACAGGTGATGGAGCCCTTCCATCAGGTCGACAATTCCCACACCCGCCGCTATGCCGGGACGGGGTTGGGGCTGCCCCTGGTCAAGTCGCTGGTGGAGTTGCAGGACGGCCGTTTCGTGCTGTCCAGCGTGCTGGGGCGCGGCACCACCGCCACGGTGCTGTTCCCGCAGTCGCGGCTGCGCACCTGTCACGACAGCCATCCGGCCCTGGACCGGGTGCAGGCCGCCCCGGCGTAAGATACTCTCTATTATGAGCGCCGCGCCCTGCCGACGATGACCAGGGCGATGCCGCCCAGCACGGCGGCCGACGACAGCGCCAGAACCGGCGTGATGCGCTCGCCCAGCGCCAGAACCGCGGCCAGCGCGGTGATGACCGGGACGCTCAGCTGGACCGAGGCGGCGCGGGCGGCGGTCAGGGCGGGCAGCGCCGCATACCAGATGGAATAGCCGACGCCCGACGCCAGCGCCCCCGACAGCACCGCATAGACCAGCCCGCCCTGGTCCCAGCGCACGCCTCCGCCGACCAGAGCGGCCAGCAAGGCCAGGACCGCCGCCATCGGCGCGGCGCGCAAGAAGTTGCCGGCGGTGGTGGCGATGGGATCGCGACTGGTGCGCCCCAGCAGGGAATAGACGCCCCAGGCCGCTCCGGCCGCCAGCATCAGCACAGCCCCCAGCGGGTCCGGCGCCGACAGGCCGGGCGCCAGCAGCAGCCCCAGCCCGCCGAGCGCCAGCGCCAGCCCGCCCCATTGCAGCGGCACCAGCCTTTCGCCGCGGTAGAGCCCGACCAGGATCATGGTCGCCTGCACCGCCCCGAACAGCAGCAGCGCCCCGGTCCCCGCCGTCATGGTCAGATAGGCGAAGGAGAAGGCGGCGGCATAGGCCAGCAGCGCCGCCGCGCCGCGCCAACTGCCGGCCCCCGCTTTCGCATGGCCGGTGGCGCGGGCGATCAGCCACAGGCTGGCGGCACCGGACGCGATGCGCACCAGGGTGAAGCCGGCCGGGTCGATGTCGGTCTGGGTCAGCGCCAGCCGGCACAGGATGGAGTTCGCGGCGAAGGCCAGCATCGCCAGCAGGGTCAGCAGCGCCGCACGCCCGGCGCCGGGAATGGCCGGGTGCGGGGCCGGGGCCGGGGCCGGGGCCAGATTCGGAGTCGAAGTCGGGACGGCCCCCATCTTATCGCTCGCTGCCATGATTGTTTTCCCTGCAACCATTTCACGCCAGCTAGCCGCAGGGCCGCCGCCCTGTCAAATGCCGAGCCTCGCCACCCCCGTCCGACTTTGGTCGGAAAGCCGGGTCAGGAGGACGGGCCGGGCAAGGCGAACAGCAGCAGGTAGGTGCGCTGGAGCGAGCTGAAATTGTTGTCGGAGATCAGATAGACCAGCGTTTCCCCCGCCGGCCCCGGCCGGGTGGCGATGCCTTCGAAATTGTCGTTCACCAGCGGCGGCTCCAGACGCCCGAGCTCTTCGCCCTCCACGACGGCGCCGGCGGTCAGTTGCCGCGGCGCCACGCGCACCAGCCGCGACGACCATCCTCCCAGCAGCGACACCCAGCGCTCCAGCACCACAGCGCCGCCGTCCGGCAGCGGGGCGACGGAGGTCGGGCGGTAGCGCGGGGCGGCAAGATAGGTGAAGGACTGCCAGTCGACGGCACTGCGCGGAACCCCGTCTCCCGCAATGCCCGGCTTGGTAATCCAGGCGCGGCGTTCGCGGCGGCCGTCGTCCTTCCCCTCCTCGATGGCAAGCAGCCGTCCGTCGGGAAGGCGGGTCAGCGCCTCCAGCCCGCCATTCTCCGGCGCGCTGTCCATGCCCGGCGGCAGTGGAATCGGCGTCGGCGTGCCCTCCGGCCCGCGGTCGCCGCCCCTATAGCGCAGGATGCGGTGGTCGCGCTCCAGCGAGACCAGCCAGCCGCCGTCGGGCAGCCTGGTCAGATCCTCCGCATCGGTGCGGCGCTTGCTGTGGGAGGTTCCCTCCTCCACCGTCAGCGGCCGGGCGTGGACATCGGACAGGCCGGTCAGCCGCCCCGCGGCAGCGGGTTGCAGCTGGCCATCAACTACCAGCCCGGTATCGCCGATGGCGACGAAGCGGTCGCCGGCCGGGTCCACCCACAGGCCGGACAGCCCGCCGACCCGGTCGCCCCCGGCGATGTCCAGCCCGCCCAGGAAGCGCAGCGGCCCGACCGCCAGCTTGCCCGGCCGCCCGCGGTCGAGCGGAACCGCGGCGGTCTTGACCGAGTCGGGCTCCCCTCCGCCGGCACCGACCACGGCGACGCAGCCGCCGGACAGGGCCACCAGCAGCAGGCTCCATACAACTGTCTTTCGTATCGTCATTGCGCGACTCTTGTCAGTGCAACCGAGAGACACAATCTTTCTTTTGAGGATCATTTCGTGCATATGGCGACCTGCGGCGCGACCGTTACGGCACCTCCATCATACCGGCTAGGCGCGGCGGATTACTCCCTCAGAACCGGGTGGGGTCGGCGGGACAAGCGCTTAGATTGACGAATGTTTTCGACGATGCCTATCCATGACGACCGAGCCGAGCCCGTTCCCATGCCGATGCTTCCGCGGTCGCAGACCGCCTATTCTCCTCCGGACCAGACCGGCGACGGCGTCGCGTCCGGCATGTCTGGCGGCGTGTCTGGCGGCGCGTCCGGCGGCGCGTCCGGCGGCATCCCCTTGGCCGACCGGCTGACGGCGCGCATCCAGGAGTTGGAGGCGGAGCTGCGGGAACTGCAGCACCGCGCCAAGAACAGCCTGCAGCTGGTCATCAGCCTGCTGAAGCTGCAGGCCGGCCGCATCCGCGACCCCGACGCCCGCGCCGCCTACGAGCAGACCATGGTCCGCATCGAGGCGCTGGCGATTCTCTACCGCCAGCTGCACGAGAGCGGTGCCGGCACCCATGTCGACCTCGGCCGCTACGTCACCGCGCTGTGCGAGGCGGTGCGGGAAGGCACGCCCGGCGCCCTGTCGCGCGTCCCGGTGACCGTCGATTCCGACTCGATCCAGATCGGCCTGTACGAGGCGATGCCGCTCGGCCTGATCATCGCGGAGCTGGTGACGAACTGCCTGCACCATGCCTTCCCCGACGACGGCTGGATCCGCATCACCGTGCGCCAGCAGGGCGACAGCGGCCGAGCCCGCCTGACGGTGGAGGATAACGGCCGCGCCCTGCCCGCCGGCTTCGACACCACGTCCGAAGACGGCATGATGCTGGCCGAGGCGCTGGCCGGCCAGCTCGGCGACACGCTGTCCACCGACAGCGACGCCGCCGGCACCACCGCCAGCGTCAGCTTCCCGGTCTGACTGCGGTTCCGCTGATAGAGATCTCGGAAGGCGCCTGTCGGCCGTCATTCCCGCGAAGGCGGGGATGACAGCCGAAACGGGGGCTGCGTCGGCGTAACGACGATAAAACGTCCCTTCAGTGCCGGAATTCCTCACCATCATGGGGCTCACGTCGTCATCGTCGGATTGATGCCGCGACGCTTCATTCACGCGGCCTTGCAATTCTCCTGACACGGTTGATTTTTCGACCACCGGCGCGGTTCGGGTGGCTGCAATTCCCACCGGCTTTCACCAAATGGCGAAGGGCGGGGAAGGAAAGGCCTTCCCACATGTTATGACCCAGGACACGCAGCCGATCGGACGCCATGTACGCCCATTCGCCCCAGCCAATCCCGTCAGCCGGATCGCCGCCCGCCCCCACCGGGGCCACCGGCGTGCTGCGGCCGATCCTGGAGCCGGGGCGGACCTGCTGGCGGGTGGAGCACACCGCGAGGCTGGGCGTCATCGTCGATGCGGAGGATTATTTCGCGCTGGCCAAGGCGGCCATGCGGCGCGCCCGGCGCAGCATCTACATGACCGCCTGGGATTTCGACGCCCGCATCCGGCTGATGCCGCAGACCCGCCGCCCGCGCCGGCCCGACCGGCTGGGCACGCTGCTGAACTGGCTGGCGACGACGCGGCCCGACCTGCACATCCATGTGCTGAAATGGGACTATGCCGAGCTGTTCGACCTCGCCCGCTGGTCGCACCCCTTCATGCTGCGCAACTGGCTGACCCACCGGCGCCTGCAATACCGGCTGGACAGCGATCATCCGACCGGCGCCTGCCATCATCAGAAGATGCTGGTGATCGACGATCAGGTCGCCTTCTGCGGCGGGCTGGACGTCACCGCCAACCGCTGGGACACGCGCGCCCACCATGCCCATGACCCGCGGCGGCGCCAGCCCGACGGCAAGCCCTACGAGCCGTTCCACGACGTGATGATGGCGGTGGACGGCGACGCCGCCCGCGCGCTGGGGGAGATGTTCCGCGATCGCTGGGCGCGCGCCACCGGCGAGACGCTGACGCCCCCCGCCCACTCCCCCGGCCGGCCGGCCCGCCGCCACCCGCTGGCCGCCGACCCCTGGCCGCCGGGGTTCGAGCCGATGCTGCGCGGCGTGCGCGTCGGCATCGCCCGCACCGACCCCGCCTATAACGGGCGCGAGGCGGTGCGCGAGGTGGAGGCGCTCCATCTGGAGGCCATCGCCCAGGCGCGCGACGTCATCTATCTGGAAAGCCAGTATTTCGCCTCCACCGCGGTGGCCGAGGCGCTGAAGGCGCGGCTGGCGGAACCGGACGGGCCGGAGGTGATCGTCGTCAACCCGGTGCGCACCACCAGCTGGCTGGAGAACACCGTCATGCTCGGCGCCCGCGCCCGGCTGACCCGCGAGCTGCGCGAGGCCGACCGCCACGGCCGCTTCCGCCTGTTCGCCGCGCTGACCGACGGCGGCGCCTGCATCACCGTCCATGCCAAGGTGATGGTGGTGGACGACCGTCTGCTGCGCATCGGCTCCGCCAACCTTAACAACCGCTCGATGGGTCTCGACACCGAGTGCGACCTTGCGCTGGAAGCCGGGCCGGGGCCGGAGCATGCGGACACCCGCCGCGCCATCCGCCACACCCGCGACGACCTGATCGCCGAGCATCTGGGATCCACGGCGGCGGCGGTCGCGGCGGCGCACCGGCGGCTTGGCTCGCTCACCGCCGCCATCGAGTCGCTGCGCAAGCCGATCGGGCGGACGCTGGAACCGCTGCACGACCCCGAACCCGACGGGCTGGCCGCCGCGGTCGCCGACGCCCGTGTCTTCGATCCCGAACATCCGGTCGGCGCGGTGGACATCGTCCGCCGGGTGCTGCCGTCGCGCATCCCGCGCACCCGCCACTGGCTGATGCTGGCCGGCGTCCTAGCCCTGCTGGGGCTGTGGGGCATGTGGCGCTACACCGCGCTCAGCGAGTGGGCGACGCTGGACGCCGTGCTGACCGTCTTCCATAGCCTGGGCGAGAGTCCGCTGGCGCCGCTGTGGCTGATGCTGGCCTATGTCGCCGGCGGCTACGTCATGTTCCCGCTGACCGTGATGATCGCCGCCACCGCCATCGTCATGGGACCGTGGTGGGGCTTTCCCACCGCGATGGCCGGGGCGGTCGCCTCGGCGGTGGCGATGTTCTGGACCGGGCGGATGGCGGGGCGCGACCTGCTGGACCGCCATGGCGGACCGCTGATCGCCCGCATCAACGAAAAGCTGGCCGACAGCGGCATCGCCGCGGTGGCCGGCGTGCGCGCCGTGCCGGTGGCGCCCTACACGGTGGTGAACCTCGCCGCCGGCGCGTCGAAGCTGCGCTTCGGCGACTATGTGATCGGCACCATGGTCGGTCTTGCGCCCGGCATCCTTGCCTTCAATCTGCTCGGGCACCAGCTTGAGCGCACCATCACCAACCCCGGGGCCGGCGACATCGCGCTGCTGGCGGGGATGGCGGCGGTGGCGATCGGGCTCGGCTGGGTGACCAGCCGCCTTCTCGGCCGTTCCGGCCGGGACAACGGTCCGGGCAAGAGCAAGCAGGACCGGCCAGACGACAGGTCGGACGAAAGGCCAAAGGGAAGGAATTTGGAACCGTGATCCGTTTCAGCCGTGACCGTGTCCAGCGCATCGCCGCCG
Source organism: Azospirillum sp. TSO5 (assembly GCF_003116065.1). Lineage (NCBI taxonomy): Bacteria > Pseudomonadati > Pseudomonadota > Alphaproteobacteria > Rhodospirillales > Azospirillaceae > Azospirillum > Azospirillum sp. TSO5. The sequence goes on from NZ_LGQY01000018.1 coordinate 19,158, forward strand.
CGTTGCGCGCCGCCCGCGCCCGCCGTCCCCGCCGTGCCGACCGCCGCAGCAACCCCATCCCGGACGGTATGGCCGCGCTCAGCGTCGCCACCTGGAACATCCACAGCTGCGTCGGGCTCGACGCCCGATTCGCCCCCGACCGCATCGCCCAGGTGATCCGCGACCTCGACGTCGACCTGATCGGCCTGCAGGAGGTCGGCTGGCACCATCGCGGCGAATCGGGGATGGACCAGTTCGCCTTCCTCGAACGGCACACCGGGCTGACGGCCTATGCCGGCCCGACCAAGCACAGCGAGCGCGCCCATTACGGCAACTGCCTGCTGACCCGCCTGCCGGTGCGGTCGATGGAGACGATGGACCTGTCCGTCGGCAAGCGCGAGCCGCGCGGCGCCATCGACGCGGTGGTGGAGGTGCAGGGCCGCCCGGTGCGGGTGATCGTCGCCCATCTCGGCCTCGACCCCTGGGAACGGGCCAAACAGGTTGGTGACATAGTGTCGCGGGTGGAAAGCCAGCCGGAGCTGCCCACGCTGTTCATGGGCGACCTGAACGAATGGACGCCCAGCTCCCCCCGGCTGCGCCAGCTCGCCTCCTCCTTCGCCGACGTCGCCAATCCGCGCAGCTTCCACGCCCGCATGCCGACCCTGCGGCTCGACCGCATCTATGTGACGGGAGGCTTGCAAATCCCCGCTTTCGAGGTGGTTCGCACCATCCTCACCCGTCGGGCATCGGACCATCTGCCGGTCCGCGCGGTGCTCGCCGTCCCCTGAACGTCAACAGCTGTTCCTAAACGTCAGTATGACCAACGGAGTCGCGCTCCGAGGTCATAGCGGGATTGTTGCGGTTGATAATTTTTTGTGCAGTGCAATGTTCTTTCAGCAACAGAGCTTTGCAAATGCGAAGAAGCTCTTGACCTATACGCCACCCCTGACGAAGGATATGGTTGGTAATACGATCAATACGCTGATCGAAGGTATAACCGACCCTGGCCGACCGGGGGCAGCCGTGACGTGAGGATCTGATTTGCTGTACCATCTGTACGACATGCAACACGCCGCCATGCGGCCGATGCGTTTCTGGGCCGAAGCCGCCCAGCACACCTTCCAGAATCCGCTGATGCCGTTGTCCTACACCAAGCTTGGCCGGGCGGTCGCCGCCGGGGCCGAGTTGGTGGAGCGGACGACCCGCCGCTTCGGCAAGCCGGCATTCGGTCTGGCGGAGACGGTGGTCGATGGGCAGACGGTGCCGGTTACCGAGCGTTTCGTCTGGCAGTCCCCCTTCTGCAAGCTGCTGAACTTCGCCAAGCCGGAAGGCACGCCGCGCCAGCCTAAGGTGCTGCTGGTCGCCCCGATGTCGGGGCACCACGCCACGCTGCTGCGCGGCACCGTGGAAGCGCTGATGCGCGACCATGACGTCTACATCACGGACTGGATCGACGTGCGGCTGGTGCCGATGGCGGCCGGCCGCTTCGACCTGGACGACTACATCGACACGGTGGCGGAGCTGATCCGCTTCCTGGGGCCGAACACCCACGTCATCGCGGTGTGCCAGCCGGCGGTGCCGGTGATGGCGGCGGTGTCGCTGATGGCGGCGGCGGACGAGCCGGTGCAGGCGCGCAGCATGACCCTGATGGGCGGCCCGATCGACCCGATGGCCAACCCGACGGTGCCGGTCAAGCTGGCGATGGAACGCCCGCTGAAGTGGTTCGAACGCAGCGTCATCACCACGGTCCCGGTCTATTATCCGGGCGCCTTCCGCCGCGTCTATCCCGGCTTCATCCAGCTGTCGGGCTTCATGTCGATGAACCTCGACCGCCACATCAACGAGCATGTCGGCCTGTTCCGCCACCTCGTCCGCGGCGACGGCGATTCGGCCGAGCAGCACCGCCGCTTCTACGACGAATATCTGTCGGTGATGGACCTTTCGGCGGAATTCTACCTGCAGACCATCGAGACGGTGTTCCAGAAGCACGCCCTGCCCAACGGCACCATGATGTCGCGCGGCCGCAAGGTGGAGCCGGCGGCGGTTCGCAAGACCGCGGTGATGACGGTGGAAGGCGAGCTGGACGACATCTCCGCCCCCGGCCAGACCATCGCGGCCCAGCGCCTGTGCTCGTCGCTGCCGGACGAGATGCGCAAGACGCATTTCCAGAAGGGCGTCGGCCACTACGGCATCTTCAACGGCCGCCGCTGGCGCGAAGCGATCCTGCCGGAAATCCGCAGCTTCATCCAAAGCCACGACGGGGAGTGAGGGGATGGAGGCGCGCCGGCTGCGGGTGCCCCCTCCCTCCCGCTCTTGCGAGCGGGTCCCTCCCTCCCCCGCTTCGCGGGAGAGGGGAGAATTTGCGAAAGCGACGGCAGTCCCCTCTCCCGCGGAACGCGGGGGAGGGTTAGGGAGGGGGCACCCGCAAGGCACCCCCACACCCCTCAATCCACCATCGACCGCGCCTCGGTGAACGCATCCATATGCCCCAGCCCCGAAGCCCCGCCGGCCTTCACCCGCATGCCGGCGGTGGCGACGTGGAACAGGTAGCCCAGCGCGAACAGCGCCACGAACAGCCCGAAGACCAGCGCGTTGTAGTAGACCATCGTCACCAGGGCCAGCACCGCCAGCACCAGCGAGATCGCCGGGAACACCGGGTAGAAGGGCGCGCGGTACGGCCGCTCCAGCGCCGGTTCGGTGGTGCGCAGGCGGAACAGCGCCGCCATGCTCATGATGTACATGACGATGGCGCCGAACACCGACATGGTCACGATGTTGGCGGTCAGCGGCTGGCCACCGATCTTGATCAGCTCGTCGGAATAGATGGCGGCGATGCCGATCACGCCGCCGGCCAGGATGGCCCAATGCGGGGTCTTGCGGGTCGGGTGCAGGCGGGCCAGCACCGGCGGCAGGAAGCCGGCGCGGGACAGCGCGAAGATCTGGCGCGAATAGCCCATGATGATGCCGTGGAAGGACGCGATCAGCCCGAACAGGCCGATCCACACCAGCATGTGCAGCCAGCCGCTCGATTCACCGACCACCGCCTTCATCGCCTGCGGCAGCGGGTCGTTGATGTTGGACAGCGCGTTCCAGTCGCCGACGCCGCCGGCGAAGATCATGGTGCCGAAGGCCAGCACCACCAGCGTCAGGATGCCGCCGATATAGGCGCGCGGCACAGTGCGCTTGGGATCCTTGGTCTCCTCCGCCGCCATCGCCGCCCCCTCGATCGCCAGGAAGAACCAGATGGCGAAGGGGATCGCGGCGAAGATGCCGCCGAAGGCGTCCATGCTGAAGCTGGGCGACCCGGACCAGCCGTTGGCGGTGAAATTCGCCCAGGAGAAGCCGGGATAGACGACGCCCATGAACACCACCAGCTCAATGATCGCCAGGATGGTGACGAACAGCTCGAAGGTGGCGGCGATGGACACGCCGGCGATGTTCAGCCCCATGAAGACGATGTAGGCGCCGACCGCCGCCGTCTTCGGGTCCAGCCCCGGAAACTGCACGTTCAGATAGGCACCGATGGCGAGCGCGATGGCCGGCGGCGCGAAGACGAACTCGATCAGCGTGGCGAAGCCGGCGACGAAGCCACCGGTCGGCCCGAAGGCGCGGTAGCTGTAGGCGAAGGGACCGCCGGCATGAGGGATGGCGGTGGTCAGCTCGGTGAAGCTGAAGATGAAGGTGGTGTACATCGCCGCGATCAGGATCGTGGTGACGAGGAAGCCAAGCGTTCCCGCCGCCGCCCAGCCGTAGCTCCAGCCGAAATATTCGCCGGAGATCACCAGCCCGACGGCGATCCCCCACAGATGGAGCCCGCTCAGGCTCTTGCTCAATTCAGGTTTCGTGTTCCCAGACATGTTGCCTCCTGCCCCTGTTCAAGGCTTTGGAATTGATGGCGGCGCTCTCTCACGACCGGTCGGTCAGTTGGTTTTTGTCGTTGTCCGGACCGGCAAGGGACGGGGCGTCCTCCTTCAGGGCGACCCCCGTCAGCTTCAGCCGCGCCGCCTCGGTGGCGAGCCAGCACAGCTTGTCGGCGGCCGTCTGGATCGACAGGCCGCCGGCATGGATGTTCGAAATGCAGTTGCGTTCGGAATCGGCACGGCCGGGCTTCGGGTCCCAGGTCAGATAGACACCCAGCGACTCCGCGGCCGACAGGCCGGGCCGCTCGCCCACCAGCAGCGCCACCAGCCGGGCACCCATGGCCGCCGCCACCTCGTCGCCCAGCGCCACGCGGGCCTGTTCGGCCAGCACCACCGGCCCGATGCGCAGAGGCCTCAGCCGCGCCACGCAGGCATGGACCAGCGGGGCGGCATTGACCTGCACCGCGGCGGCCGACAGCCCGTCGGCGATCACGAACAGCAGGTCCCACTCGCCCGCCGGCAGATCGGCGGCGCTGGCCGGGTCGAGCCGGCGGCCGAGATCGGGCCGGCGCAGATAGGTCGGCCGGTCGGGTGCGGCGCTGTTGACGCGCAAGCATTCAAGCGGCGACAGGTCGGCGGCCAGCCGGTCGAAATCGACGGCGCTGTGCACCGCGTCGCGGGCGCGGGCATGGGCCAGTTGGAATTCCAAGAGCGCTTTCGTCGGCAGCGCGTCGCCGCTGCGGCCCAGCGCGATGCGGGCGCGGGTGGCGCTGCGGAAGCGCGCCCACGGATCTTTGGGATTGTCGCTCATCAGGCCGCACTCCCCAGCAGGGCGGAGACGACGAGGCTCTGGTCGGGCCAGGGCGGCAGGCGGCGCTGCTCGTCGAGCCAGCCGGCCTTGTCCAGCCACGCTTCGAACTCCGGCGCCGGCGGGCGTTTCAGCAGATGCCGCAGCCCGAGCACGTCGTGATAGGACAGGCTCTGGTAGTTCAGCATGACGTCGTCGGCGCCGGGCACCGCGATCAGGAAGTTGACACCCGCGGTCGCCAGCATCGTCATCAGGACGTCCATGTCGTCCTGGTCGGCCTCGGCATGGTTGGTGTAGCAGACGTCGCAGCCCATCGGCACGCCCAGCAGCTTGGCGCAGAAATGGTCTTCCAGCCCGGCCCGCGTGATCTGCTTGGCGTCATAGAGATATTCGGGGCCGATGAAGCCGACCACCGTGTTGACCAGCAGCGGGTCGAAGGCGCGGGCGACGGCATAGGCGCGGGTTTCCACCGTCTGCTGATCGACGCCGAAATGGGCGTCGGCCGACAGGGCGGACCCCTGCCCCGTCTCGAAATACATGACGTTGTCGCCGATGGTGCCGCGCTTCAGCGATTTGGCCGCCTCCTGCGCCTCGGCCAGCAAGGACAGGCTGACGCCGAAGCCGCGGTTGGCCTTCTCGGTGCCGGCGATCGACTGGAACACCAGATCGACCGGCGCCCCGCGCTCCATTGCCTGCATCGTGGTGGTGACATGGGCCAGCACGCAGGACTGCACCGGGATGTCGAAGCGGGTGCGCACGGCGTCCAGCATCTCCAGCAGCGCGATGCAGGCCGGCACATTGTCGGTCGCCGGGTTGATGCCGATCACCGCGTCGCCGATGCCGTAGAGCAGCCCGTCGAGCGTCGAGGCGGCGATGCCGGTCGGATCGTCGGTCGGATGGTTGGGCTGCAGCCGGCTCGACAGCCGCCCCGGCAGCCCGACCGTGGTGCGGAAACGGGTGACGACCGAGCATTTGGCGGCGACGCAGACCAGATCATGGTTGCGCATCAGCTTGGACACCGCCGCCACCATCTCGGGCGTCAGGCCGGGGGCGAGCGCCGTCAGCGCCGCGGTGTCGGCGTCATAGGACAGCAGCCAGTCGCGGAACTGCCCGACCGTCATGTGCGCCACCGGCCGGAAGGCCTCGGCGTCATGGCGGTCGATGATGAGGCGGGTCACCTCGTCGGTCTCGTAAGCGATCAGAACCTCGTTCAGGAAAATCTTCAGCGGCAGGTCGGCCAGCACCATACGCGCCGCCACCCGCCGTTCGTCGCTGTCGGCGGCGATGCCCGCCAGCTCGTCGCCCGACCGCCGCGGCGAGGCGCAGGCCATCACCGCCTTCAGATCGTCGAAACGGTGGCGCTGCCGCCCCAGATCGCAATGGTACCCAGCCATGCCGGCCTCCCGCCCGTCTCATCACGGCAGGAAGAGTGGCACGGCGGGCGCGGCGGGCAGTTGACCGTAGAACACAAAATGCGGGGCAGCCGCTTACCCTGCCCAGGATCCCCTCTCCCCCCCGGGGAGAGGGTTAGGGTGAGGGGGGCGCGTGGCGAGGATCTTCAAGAATCGCGCACTCTCCGCTCGCACATAATCCACGCAGTGCGTCCTCCTCACCCCGACCCTCTCCCCGGGGGAGAGGGAGATTCGAACATGGGGAGTAGCTGAAATGGCGGCACCCCAAGCCCAAGCGGAAGCGTCAGCGGAGCAATCGGCTAGGCGGCCGAACCCAATGCCCGGTCCTCCCGTTCCCTATCGCACTGCAGCGCGCCGCCCGTCACCGGACGCCGCGCGCCACAAGAAGGAGACCGTCATGCTGACGCTGTTGCGCACCGCCGTCCTGGTCCTGCCGCTGGTCGCCGTGGCCGCCTGCCACAAGGACGGTCCGGCCGAGCGGGCCGGCGAGTCCATCGACAACGCCGGCCAGAGCGTCAAGGACGCCATCGACCCGCCGGGTCCGGCGGAAAAGGCCGGCCGCGCCATCGACCGGGCGGTGAACTGACTCCCACCCCCGCTCAGCGTGCCGCGAAGTCCAGCCCGTCCGGCTGGACGCCCGACACCTCCAGAAGCAGTTTGCTGAGAATGGCGTCGGCAAAGGCGTCGAAGTCGCGGGCGGGCACCAGGAAGGCGCCGGGGCCGCCGATGACATGGTCGCGGTAATAGCCCTCCAGGTCGTTCGGCGCCGCGCCGCCCCAGGGGTTGGGCCGGTCGTTCAGGATCGGCAGCCCGTTGATGGTGATGCCGCGGGCGACCGCGGCGTCGCGCGCCTCCTCCACCGGGCGGCCGCGGTTGTTCTCGCCGTCCCCGGAAATGTCGATGACCCGCCGCATGCCCTCGAACGCGTTGTTGTCGAACAGCGGAACGACGAAGTCGATGGCGGCGCTGATCGAGGTCCATTGCTCCGTCGTCATTGGCGCCTCCGCCACCATCGCCGCGAAGCGCTCGACGCTGGCGGGATCGCTCAGCTCGGTCCAGGCGACGACGATGTGCTGATAGCTTTCGCCCGACCATTCCACATAGGTGGCGCCGATCCGGCCGAAGGGGCCGCCGCGGATCGCCGCCTGCACCTTCGGGTTCAGCAGGGCCTGGACATAGCCGTTGCGCTGCAGCTTCGCCTCGTCCGGGTCGACGCTGCCGGACACGTCCACCGCCAGGACCAGTTCCAGGTCCACCGGCGTCTGCGCCGCGGCCGGAACCGCGGATAAGCACAAGCATAAAGGAGCGACGACAAGCAGGGAGACGAGGAGGCAGGCACGGCTATGGGCCAAGAGACGGTATGCACGCATACGCACCCTCCTTCTCGCCACCGGTGTCCGGCCTGTCGCGCCGGACAAAGAGCCGCGCCGGACGAAGGATTGAGGATTGGTGTGCGAACGTTTCCTGTCCATGCCCCGCCGGGCTATTCCGGCAGTCGCGATTGGGCAGGGCGGGGTACTCCACGCCGCCCACCGGACTTGCGGTCCGGCGGCAACCCGCGGCGGTTCGGAGCTTCGCCCCGATAGGGAGGTGACAAACCGACGATTGCCTGCATAGCTTACGCCTTAAGGGGTAGTCCGCAAGACGGTGCTTTCCCATCCCTCCCCGTCCCCATCCATGTTCCGAGCAGCCATAGACGTGCCTTCCGCCCGCTCGCTCCCCGGCCATACCGCCGCACCGGTTCCGTCCCGATGGGCAGGCCGGCTGTCATGGTTGGCCGGCGCGGCGCTGGCGGCCGGCTGGACCGTCATGGCGGCGGCCCAGACCCTGCCCCCGCCGCTGCAGTCCGCCGGGCTGACCGTACCCGCTCCGCCGAAGCCGCAAGCCCCGGTCGGGCAAACTCCAACCGGGCAGACACCAGCACGACAGGCTCTTGCTGGCCGCCCCGCCGACGCTCCCGGCACCTGCGCCGATCATGAACCGGCGGGCCAGGCCGTCCTCGATGCCCTGTCCGGCGGGGACGAGGCTTTCGCCGAACTGGCCCGCCGGTCGCCGGCGGACGCCTTCCGCTGTTCCAGCCTGTTCCCCGGCGAGGCGGCGCTGGCCGCGCTACGCGGGGCGGCGACACTGGCGCCCTTCGATGCGGTCGGAGCCGCGGACCAGATGATCGGCCGTCCTGGCGGCGCGGAGATCGTCGCCCTCGCGCTGGACCTCGGGCTGCTGTCGCAGGCGCTCGACACCGGGCTGCCCTTCTACGAAACGCGGCACGAACTGCGCAAACGCCTGGGCATGCCCGATCTGCGGGCGCTGGAGATCCAGGCGGCGAAGGCGCTGGCCGCCTCGCTCGCGCGCGATCCGGCCGCGATGGCGCCGAAGATCGGCGCGCTGCTCGACGACATGGTGGACGATCCGCCGGCCGACCGCTTCCGCATCGCCATGGCGCTGTCGGCGGAAGATCTGTTCGGGCTGATCGCGCGGATCGGGCCGCAGCTCTACACCTCCTCGCTCGACGGGCTGGTCAACATCCTGCAGATCCAGCTCAAGCAGGAGCGGCGGAGCCTTCTCGACCTCGCGCGCGGAGAGCGGACACGGCCGCTGTGGGCCGACTTCTTCGTGGCGACGGTCGGCGGTGGCCGGGCGGCCAGCCTGTTCGGCGCCAATCCCGCCATCGCGCGGGAGCTGATGCGCGAAAGCCTGCGGGCACTGCTGCCGGCCCAGGACGCGCCGGTTCCCGGAACCGACGCCGCCGTGGTGATCGGCGCGCTGGCCGACGCCATGGACCTGGACAACCGTGCCGTCCGCGCCGCCCTGGAGGACGAGCTGGCGGCCTGGTACCGCGGGACCGGCGAAACGCCGGCCCGGATCATGGCCGGACTTGCCGGCAGCCTGCATGCGACGCGCCTATCGGGCCGCCCGGCCACCCCGGCTTTCGAGGCCGAACGCTTCCTCCAGCGCCATCCGCCGGCCGCCCTGCCCGTCCTGACCGGGCAGCGCCTGTTCCGCAACGGCATCAACGTCCAGCGGATGACCTTCTACGACGACCCCGATGGGCGGGCCTCCTTCCGCGGCTTCCTGCGGCAGCACCGTGCCCAGGGGTGGGCGCTCTACAGCCAGTCCGGCTTCACCGTCGCCGTCAGCCCGGACCGCCACGGGCGCCGGATCGTCATCGTCGCCGACGAGCCCGGTGCCCATGATGCCGGCCGTGCCGCCGCCTGGGACTGGATGGCGCGCGAAGGGCTGGTCCCGTCCATCGTCATCCATCGCGGCCACAGCTATCACGAGGACTCCACCATGACGGAGATCGCGCCGGCCACGGCGCTGGTCTTCTGGGGGTCCTGCGGCGGGCACACGCGGTTGCGCGCCACGCTGGAACGCGCGCCCGACGCGCTGGTGCTGGCGACGCAGAACATCGGCGTGTCGACGGTCAACGAAGCCCTTCTGGGCATCATCGAAAACCGGCTGCTGGCGGACGGTACCATCGACTGGAACGGGGTGTGGCGCGAAGCGCAGCGCCGCATTCGCGACCGCCGCTTCGCCGCCTACAAGCGGCCGGACCAGGATTCGGCGAACCTCGCCTTCCGGGCTTGGCAGGTGCGGGCGGCGGCGCCCTGAGCCGGAACGCCCAGGCCGGCCCGCCTCGCCGCCGAGCATGGCTGTGTTTCGCCGGAGCCGCTTGCGGCGGAGCCGGGCGCGTGCTGCTGTGGTGCGGCCGATTGTTGCCCACCCCCGGTATCCCCGCTCTTGAGGTCCGCAAATCATGATGTGGCAGACGCTCGCCTTCTTCTTCGCCACCGCCTTCGTGATCTCGGCGACGCCGGGGCCGAACATGCTGCTGGCGATGAGCCTCGGCCTGCGCTTCGGCGCCCGGCGTGCGGCCTGGGGCGGCGCCGGCATGTGTGCGGCGCTGGCGGTGATGGCGGCGCTGTCGGCCTTCGGGTTGGGCGCCCTGCTCTCCACCTCCGTCCTGGCCTTCGAGATCGTGCGCTGGGCCGGCGTCGCCTATCTGACCTGGCTCGGCATCGCCGCATGGCTGGCGCCGGTCGAGCAGCCCGGCGAGCGTGACGCCGCCGCAGCCGCATCGGGGGAAGGCACGCCCGTCCGCCTGTTCCTGCGTGGCGCGCTGGTCGCCTTCAGCAATCCGAAGGCGCTGGTGTTCATGGGCGCCCTGTTCCCACAGTTCATCGACGCCGCCGCGCCGCTGGCGCCGCAGCTGATGGCGCTGGTCGCCACCATGGTGGTGATCGAGTTCGGCTGGATCATGGCCTATGCCACCGGCGGCGACCGGCTGGCGGCGAAGCTGACCACCGTGTCGGCGGCCAAGTCGCTGAACCGTCTGACCGGCGGCCTGATGATCGGCGCCGGCGGCCTGCTGGCGCTCGCCCGCCGGGTCTGACCCGCCCTTCCTCCATCCCCCAAAAGAAAAAGGGCCGCGCAATCGCGCGGCCCTGAAGTTTAGGGAGGAAACGCCCCGAGAATGGGCAGGGCCAAGATATGCTGCGGCGCACACGAACTGGTATTACCAATGCTGAATGGTAGCCATGCGTCGCAGGAATGGACCTATGCAGCAATATGCATTCTCAGCAATAGAGCCCGTCCCCGGTTACAAAAATTTCACGGAACCGCCGCGCCCCGGTCATCGCCCGCACCACTAATGCTTCGGCTTGCCGCCTCTGCCGAAAGGCTTACCCCCGACCGGGGCGGCGGTGCGAAACATGCGGCCGAGGAACGGTGCGATGGCGATCCCAGTCCTGCGCAGCCTGACGCTGAAGCAGGCGATTCACGCGGTTCTCGCCGCCTTCGTCATCGGCCTGACCATCACCGCGGCCGAATTCGCCTGGACCGCCAGCCGTGAGCGCACCATGGCCCTGGCCCAGGTGGCGGACGCCGTCGCCCTGGTGGAGGGGCCGGCCGCCAGCGCCGCCTGGCTGATCGACGCGGAGCTGGCCGGTCAGGTGCTGCAGGGCATGGTTCGCGCCAACGCCGCCTGGGCGGAGATCCGGCTGGGCGACGGCACCCTGCTCGCCCGCCGCGAGCGCCCGGCCAGACCGGCGAGCCTGCTGGAGCGCGCGGCGACGACGCTGCTGTTCATCGACCGGCCGGTGGTGACCCATGACCTGACGCCCCCGGCGAGCGCGCCGAAGGTCGCGGACAGTCCCCGCATCGGCACGCTGATCGTCGGCATCGACACCGGACGGGCGGCGTCGGGATTTCTCGCCTATGTCTCGGCGGCGCTGCTGGCGGGGACCCTGCGCAACCTGCTGATCGGGCTGGCGATGGCGGCGGTGTTCCACCGGCTGCTGACCCGGCCGCTGCTGCAGATCGGCCGGGCGGTGGCGCGGATCGACCCGGAAAAGCCCTATGGCCAGCCGCTGGCCGTCCCGCGCGGCCATGCCGACGACGAGCTTGGCTTCGTCATCGCCCGCTTCAACCACACCCTGACCCTGCTGGAACGCGAGCATGACGAGCTGCGGCGGCTGGCGACGCGCTGCCCGCTGACCGGGCTGGCGAACCGGGCGCTGCTGCTCGACCGGCTGGACCACGCCATCGAACTGGCGAACCGCGCGCGTGAGCCGGACGCCGGCCGGCTGGCGGTGCTGTATGTCGACCTCGACCGCTTCAAGCGGGTCAATGACAGCCTCGGGCATGGCGTCGGCGACCTGCTGCTCTGCCGGGTGGCGGAGCGGCTGGGCGCCAGCGTGCGCCGCTGCGACACCGTCGGCCGGCTGGGCGGCGACGAGTTCCTGGTGGTGCTGGAGCGCGTCGCCGACCGCGACGAGGCGGCGATGGTGGCGCAACGGCTGCTCGACGGCCTGTCCTCCCTGCGCGAGGTGGGGGAGCATCGCGTCCACCTCACCGCCAGCATCGGCATCGCCGTCCATCCCCTGCCGGGCAACGGCGAATCGCCCGACAGCATCGGCCTGATGCGGATGGCCGATTCGGCGATGCAGGCGGCCAAGACGGCGGGCGGCGACCGCTTCGTCTTCTACACCCGCGACATGACCGACCGCGCCGAGACCCGGCTGCGGCTGGAATCCGGCCTGCGCGAGGCGGTGGCGACGCGGGCCTTCGAGCTGGTCTACCAGCCGAAGATCGAGGCGGCGAGCGGCCGGCTGACCGGCTTCGAGGCGCTGATCCGCTGGCGGCACGAGGGGGCGGCGATCTCCCCCGCCGACTTCATCCCGGTGGCCGAGGACACCGGCCTCATCATCGAGATCGGCCGCTGGGTGCTGGAGGAGGCCTGCCGCACCGCGACCCGCTGGGCGCTCGACCATGGCCCGGTGCCGGTGGCGGTCAACGTCTCCGCCCGCCAGCTCGCCGACCCCGGCTTCGCCCGGCTGGTCGAACAGGTGCTGCAGCGCCACGGCACCCCGCCCCACCTGCTGGAGCTGGAGATCACCGAGACCGTCATCATGAAGGACGTGCGCCACCATCTGCCGACGCTGAACCGGCTGCGGGCGTTGGGGGTGCGCATCGCCATCGACGATTTCGGCACCGGCTATTCCTCGCTGGCCTATCTGCGCCAGCTGCCGGTGGATGTGCTGAAGATCGACCGCAGCTTCGTCAACGACCTGCCGCACGCCCCCGACATCGCCTCCACCGTCATCGCGCTCGCCCAACGGCTTCTGCTGTCCACCGTGGCGGAGGGGGTGGAAACCGCCGAGCAGCGCCATTGGCTGGCGGAGGCCGGCTGCGACTGCCTGCAGGGCTATCTGATCTCGCGCCCGCTGGCGGCCGAGGCAGCGGAAGCGATGGTGATGACCGCCTTTGCCCGCAACGAGGCGCTGCCCCTGACGGCATAAGGCCGTCGCGTGAGGCCGGAGTTTCGGTCAATGCGCGGCGGAGGTCCGGTCAAGACAGCCGCCCGCCGGCCGGCTATGGTCGCCTTCCTCGCGCCAACCGACCGACACGCATCATGACCGTCTCCGCCACGCCCTCCGCCACCCTGCCTGATCGCCGATCCGTCAACCGCGCCACGCTGGTCGGCTTCACCGCCATCCTTTTGTGGGCGACGCTGGCCCCGCTGGCGACGCTGGCCTCCATGGTGCCGCCGTTCCAGCTGGTGGCGACCTCCTTCCTGCTGGCCTTCCTGGTCGGCAGCGGCTGGACCGCCTCGCGCGGCGACAACCCCTTGCGCTATTTCCGCCAGCCGCTGGCGGCCTGGGCGCTGGGAGTCGGCGGGCTGTTCGGCTTCCACTTCCTCTATTTCATGGCCCTGCAGGCGGCACCGCCGGTGGAGGCCAACCTGATCAACTATCTGTGGCCGCTGCTGATCGTGCTGTTCTCCGCCCTGCTGCCGGGGGAGCGGCTGCGGTCCTGGCATGTCGGCGGCGCGCTGGCCGGGCTGGCGGGCACGGTTCTGCTGATCGCGCGCGGCGGCAGCGGCAACTCCATGGGCGGATTCTCGATCGACCCGGCGCATCTGCCGGGCTATGCCGCCGCTCTCGGCAGCGCCATCACCTGGGCCGGCTATTCGGTGCTGCGCCGCCGACTGGGCCAGATCGGTGAGGCGCCGACCGACGCGGTCAGCGCCTTCTGCCTCGTCACCGCGCTCCTGTCGCTGCTCTGCCATCTGGCGCTGGAACGCACGGTTTGGCCGGAGACCGCCGCCGGCTGGGGAGCGATGCTGCTGCTGGGGCTGGGACCGGTGGGCGCGGCCTTCTTCGTCTGGGATTACGGCGTGCGCCACGGCGACATCCGGGCACTGGGGGCGCTGTCCTATCTGGCGCCGCTGCTGTCGACCCTGCTTCTGGTCCTGTTCGGCCTCGCCCCCAACTCCGGCATCATCTGGGTATCCTGCGCCCTGATCGCCGGCGGTTCGCTGCTCGCCAGCAAGGATCTGCTGCGGCGGAAGGATTAAGCCTCATCGCCACCATCTGCCTGCCGGTGATGATCGGCTTCGTTCTGCATGGGGCGTGCCGTTCCGGCCTGCCCCGGATCCGGCAAAGGATCCGGCCCCGGCTCCCTCCGTTCCTGCACAATGTCTGGGCACACTCCGGCGCCCCATGCCCGCGGAGGTGGCAAATCCTGCGCGGTTTTTTGCCGCGCCCGGCGGGAAACCCCGATGCTGACTGCTTTATTCTTTAACGATCGGTGCGTACAGTCGCTGTTGCCTACCCCTTTCGCGCAACCCAAAGCCGAGCGTCGCGATGAGCAAGTCGATCGAGGGTGTATCCAACTGGATGCACATGTTCCGCTGGATCGTGAAGCTGATCCGCGACGAATATGGGGTCGACGAGGCTCTGCTGACCCGCAATGCGACCCTGGAGACCGATATCCAGCTGTCGATCGATCAGGTCGAACAGGTTCTGGAATACATCTCCGAAAGCTTCGCCATCCGCTTTCCCGAAGGGACGCTGGACGAACTGGTGAAGCTGGAGGAACTCTGTCTGCTGGCGAGCTGGATCAAGGGCTATTACAAGCGCCCCGAATTCATCTCCGACGCGTTCGAGGCCCGCTGCCGCAGCATCAACCAGATCGCAGCCTGACCATGACCGACCGGACCTTCTCCTATCCGCCCGGCTTCACGTGGGGCGTTTCCACCTCCGCCTACCAGATCGAGGGGGCGGCGGCCGAGGATGGGCGCGGCGCCAGCATCTGGGATGTGCGCTGCCGCACCCAGGGCGGGGTGGTGAACGGCGACACCGGCGACGTCGCCTGCGACCACTACCACCGCATGCCGGAGGATGTGGCGCTGATGAAGGGGCTGGGCGTCGATGCCTATCGCTTCTCGGTCTCCTGGCCCAGGGTGATGCCGCGCGGCAAGGGCGCGGTGAACGACGCCGGGCTGGACTTCTACGACCGGCTGATCGACCGCCTGCTGGAGTCCGGAATCGAGCCCTGGCTGTGCCTCTACCATTGGGACCTGCCGCAGGCCCTGCAGGATCTGGGCGGCTGGTCGGCCCGCGACTGCGCCGGCTGGTACGCCGACTATGCCGCGCTCTGCGCCCGGCGCTACGGCGACCGGGTGAAGCGCTGGATCACCTTCAACGAATTCTCGGTCTTCACCCTGTTCGGCTACGCCATCCCCTGGGCGGCGCCGGGAATCGTCGACCGGGCCCAGCATCTGCGCGCCATCCACCACGTCAACCTCGCCCATGGCGCCGGGGTGGACGTGCTGCGCGACATGGTGCCGGGGGCCTCCATCGGCGCCATCCACAACCGGCAGGTCGTGATCCCCGAGACCGACACGCCGGAGAACCGCGCCGCCGCAGCATTGCTGGACGAGCATTGGAATCTGGTCTTCTGCGATCCGCAGATCCTCGGCCACTATCCGCCGCAGACCGCCGCCGCCATCGAACCCTATGTCCAGCCCGGCGACATGGCGCGCATCGCCCGGCCGGTGGACTGGTTCGGTCTGAACCATTACGGCCCGATCTTCGCCAAGGCCGAGCCGGCCCGGACCTGGGGCTATGGCTGGGGCGACGCGCCGCCCGATTCGCCGACCCACGGCGTCGGCTGGGCGATCTTCCCCAACGCCTTCCGCGACGAGTTGCTGACGATCCAGCGCCGCTACCGCCTGCCCATCGTGGTGACGGAGAACGGCTGCGGCGGCAGCGACACCGTCAGCCCCGACGGCAGGGTCCACGACCCGCACCGCATCAATTACCTGACCATCTACAACGCCGCGATGCGCGACGCGATGGCCCAGGGCGCCGACGTGCGCGGCTATTTCGTCTGGTCGCTGCTGGACAATTTCGAATGGGGCAGCGGCTATGGCCAGCGCTTCGGCATCGTCCACGTCGATTTCCAGACCCTCGCCCGCACGCCGAAGGACTCGGCGCGCTGGTACGCGGAGCTGATCCGGGCGGCGAAGGCTTAGCGCCGCCGCACCTCCGCGCAGACGCCCTCCGCCCCGTCCGGTGCCTCCACCAGCACGGCCGTGTCGCGCAGAAGCAGGCTGTGGCCGGCGGGAACCGTCAGCGCCTCGCCACCGTCCGGCATGACGGTCAACGTTCCGGCAAGCGCATGGACCAGCAGCACGTCGCCGGCAGCCCGGTGGCGGGCCTGTCCCGCCAGCAGGGTCAGCGCGCCGGTTGCCGATGCACGGTCCAGCATCAGGTTCACGTCGCGGATCGGGCCGGCGGTCGGCTCGCACCAGACCGGCGCCTCGCCGGGAAAGGCGAAGGCGGGCTCCAGGCGGCGGCGTTCGACCGGCTGGGCGCCATCGACCGACAGGCGCATGCCGTCGCCCTCCACCACCGCGATCAACCGGTCATAGCCGGGAAAGGCGGAAAAGGGGCCGGGTTCGACCACGTCGGCGATGCTGACGCGCCAGACGAATCGCCCGTCGGCGGCCGGTTCCACCGCCAGTTCGGTGGTGACGCCGCCGCCATTCTTCCAGGGAACGCGGCGATGGTCGTCAGGGGTCAGGCGCGTGATGGACGGGTTTTTGGACTGCAAGGGTCTGCTCCGGAACGGATCGGCTCCGCCCGGTCATAGCACAGCCGACAGCCCGGCTTCACACGAACAGGCTGAAGCTGCCCATCAGTTTCTGTGTGCCGGTCTGGCCGGTGGGGATGGAGTTCATGCTGCCGATGGCCTGATTCAGCCCGTCGAGCATGGCCTGCTGGCCGGTGGTGAGCGTCAGGCCGGTATCGCCCTTGGCCGGCTGCTTGGCCACGGTGTCGTAGTCCTGGCTGTAATTGCCCATGACCAGCTGCATGGCGTAGTTCTTGGGGTCCTTGTCGGACTGCCCCTTGTCGCGGGTGACGCGCAGGGTGTAGTCGCCCTTGTCGACCGACAGATTGCCGGCCTGCAGCTTCTTGAAGGCGGTGTAATTATCGCCGGCCTTCGGGTCGCTGTCGGCCATCACCCGGCCAAGCCGGTTCATCAACTGGACATGCACACCGTCGTCGCCGACCTGCCCCATGGTCAGCTCGCCGCTGGTGACGACCTTGAACTTGTAGAAATCGACCTTGTCGTTCGGGGCCAGCGTGCTGGCGACGTTCAGGCGGGTGGTGTTCTTGGAAATCACGCCGATGTCGGTGGCGCCGCCCGCGGTGGTCAGCGCCGACTTCTTCACCGTCTTGGAGAACTCCTTGACGTCGCCGACCGCCTGGTTGCTCTGCGACTTCTTGATCGCCTCGACCGCATTGTTGATCGAGGCGTTGAGGCTGGACACCAGGGAGTTGACGCTTGAGAGAGCATCATCCGCCATGATCAGTCATCCTTCTTCCGATCCGATCCCCACACCCGAAAACAAGTCCGAAAACCCGATCCGAACGCCGGTTGAGGAGCACCAAGCCACAGAACAGAGGGTACGGCCGGCTGAGCCGTAACCCGGACACGTCTGCCCTAAGGGAGTATACGACAACAGCCGGCGGAACATAGGCAGGATTCGTGATTTTTTTGGTCGAAAGTCCGGATGCGGGACCTGCACGCCACGATCGGCGGCCCCATCCGGCTCAAGACCGCGGCTTTTCTCCCTTGTCCGGCAGCGACTCCGACCGGGTGCTTCCGGCCGCTGCGGCCAGGGCAGCCGGCTGCGGGGACGACTCGGCGGCCCCCGATGCGGCGGAGTCTTCAGCGATCGGGCAGTGGGGCGGCTGGGTGGGACCGGTGACGACATCGAAATCGAACATGACAACCTCTCTCGGCTGGTGATGAAGCCGCCCGGGTCGCCCGTGCTCGGATTTTCAGGATGTGAGGCCCATCAAGGGCCGGGGTCACAAACACGAAAGCCGCCGCGGGTCGGTCCGGGCGGCTTCGGGAGTGAGCGACAGATGCGCGTTCCTAGGCCGCCGAACGAAACCAGCGGCCAAAATATCGGGAACGTCCAATGGACGTGATGGAAAGCGTCTGTCGCATAGCGGCGACCATAGCGCGCGGTTGCCGCCCTGCCAAGAAGGATTTTGGCCAAGGGATATCGCGGCGGGTGCGAACGGCCGGCGTTGCAAGGCCGCGAATTATCCGGACTAAGCTGAGTGGGATCGGTACAAGGCTCGGCGGCCGGGGCTATACTCCGCCATCTCTCGGATAGCGAAGTGCCCATCGCCAAACCCGCCATGATGCCGGTTTGGCGATGTTGCGTTGAATCCTGTCGCACACCTTCCGTGGATGGAGCTTGGTCATGAACAACGTTCGTTTCCTCGCCTCGGTAGCCGTTGCGGCAACGCTCCTTTCAGGCCCTGCTTTCGCTCGCGATATGACCATCTATCAGGCGGTCATTGGAGAGACCGACCAGAAAACGCAGGAGATCAGCACCGAGGACATGCGCCGCATCGTTTCGCAAGGGGGTGCAACCATCCTGGATACCCGTCCCCTTGCCGAATTCGTGAACGGGCATATTCCCGGAGCGAACACTCTCAAAGGCCCTGGATCGGAAGCGGTTGCCGGGGTCGAGAAGCTGGTGGACGGCGACAAGAGCAAGGCTTTGGTTCTCTACTGCAATGGGCCTCATTGCCAAGCCAGCCGGCGCATGGCCGCCCAACTGCTCGATGCCGGCTTCACGAACGTGCGCCGCTATCAGCTCGGCATGCCGGTCTGGCGAGCGCTCGGCGGCCCGACCGAAATCGACCTCGAAGGGGTCCTGCGGATCTTCAGGAACGATCAGACCGCGGTCTTCCTCGACGCGCGGTCGGCCGAAGACTTCGGCAAAGGCAGCCTGCCGCGTGCGCACAATCTCACAGCCGAGACTGCCGCGAAGGTCCAGGGGGCTCCCATGCCCCTCGATGACTTCAATACGCGGATCGTGTTGTTCGGCCGCGATGCGCAGCAGGCGCGGGAGCTTGCCGAAGCCCTGAGCAAGCGGCCATGGCACAACGTGTCGTATTTTGCCGGAACCTTCGAATCCCTGAACGCCGCCGTCAACTGATGCATGAATTCAGTCAGCCGGCCTTCCGCTCGCCCACCGTGTCGGCGACATAGGCGTCGCGCCGGCCCATCGGGCGGGAGGCGTGGCCGTCGCGGTCGGTGGTGTCGCGGGCGGTCTGGTGCTCGATCTCCGCGTTCAGCTCCGCCCCCATCAGCACGACATAGGAGGTCAGGTTGAACCACAGCAGCAGGATCACGACGGCGCCGACCGAGCCGTAGGTCTCGTTGTAGCTGCCGAAGTTCGACACATAGACGGAAAAGCCCAACGACCCCAGCAGCCAGACCACGGTCGCCACCGCGGACCCCCAGGTGACCCAGCGCCATTGCGGCTCGCGGCGGTCGGGGGCGTAGCGGTAGAACACGGCGAGCGCCAGCATGATCGTCACCGCCAGGATCGGCCAGCGGGCGAGGCTGGCGATCCAGCCGATCGGCGTGTCCTTCAGCCCGATGATGTTGATGGCGGCCGGGACGGCGACGATCAGCGCAATGGCGAGGATGACGAACAGCAGGCCCGCCACCGTCAGCCCCATCGACAGCATGGCCAACTTGAGGAAGCCGCGCGTCTCCTTCTCGCCATAGGCGATGTTGAGCGCCGTCACCATCGAATTGGTGCCGCGCGAGGCGCTCCACAGCGTCAGCAGCAGACCGAAGATCAGGCCGAAGCCCAACCCCTGCGACGGGGCGGTCGCCACCTTGCGCGCCTGGTCGCTGACGATCGACAGCGCTTCCGGCGGCAGCAGGCTGCCCAGCTGGTTCAGCTGGGTCTCGATCATCGACGGATCGGCGACGAGGCCGTAGATCGACACCAGCGCCGCGACGGCGGGGAAGATGGCGAGCAGGGCGTAATAGGCAACGCCGGCCGCCAGCATCGACACATTGTCCTTGCTCTGCTCGTCCCACACCCGCAGCAGGATGTCCTTCCAGCCCTTCTTGGGGATGTCCGACGGGGTGTCCGCCGACCGGCCGCGGCCGTCCCCGCCCCCCTTGCCGTTGCCGTCATTCGCGGCACGTCCGCCCGCACGGTTCCGGTGCTCGTAGTAATGGCGTCGGCTCAACCCCAGCATGCCCCGCCCTCCTCAGACCACGGCTTCGCGCAACGCGCCGACGCGATGGCGCGCCGTTTCGATGGCGTGGAACTGGGCGCCGATGACGACCTGCAGATGGTCGTCCGGCGCATCGTGCAGGGCGTCGCGGAACAGCGACAGCGTGCCGTCCAGCCCGCCTTCCAGCCGGGCCAGCAGGTCGCCGCGCGCCCCCGGTCCGCCGGCCCCGGCCATCACGCTGCGGGCGCTGGCCTCCGCCAGTCCATGCATGGGCGACCAGACGCGCGTACCGTCGCCGGCGGTCTCGATCCAGCCGCCGCCGGTGCGCAGTTCGGCGTCCAGCGCCATGGCGCTGCGGTCGAGCTGGTCGGCCAGATCCTCCAGCCGGGCGGACAGGGCCGTATCGGCGATGGTCATGTCGGCGCGGCGGAAGGCTTCCGAGCCGTCGCGGCAGGCGGCGATCAGGTCGGTCAGCAGATGCCGGCTGCGCGGGTCGAGGTGGCGGCCATGGGGATCGTAATCGTCGAACTCCGTGATCGATTCCGGCGTGCGGGCGACCGCCACGGCAAGCCAGAGGGCGCCGACGCCCATCAGCGCCACCGGGATCGGGTTGGCGCGCACCGCGCGGGCGATGCGGCCGGACAGCCCGTCGCCGCCGCCCTGGATCACGTCGCGCACCACCTGCACCACGCCGCCGGACATCTGGCCGGGCGACAGGCGGAACTCGATCTCGTCGATCACCGAATCCATGCGGGCGCGGATCGATTCGATCTCGTGCTCGATCTCTTCCGGCCGGCGGCCCTGGGGCGATGTGGCTGTGGTGGGTGTGGCGGCCGCATCGGACGGAGCGGCGGACGGAATGGCGTCGTTGTGATGGGTCATGCCGGGCGTCTCCTGTGGGGGCTGCCGGCTTGCAACACCAGGAGACGCCGATTGTTCCGACCGCGCCGGCCTGGAACCCGCCCGGTCAACCCGCCCGATCAGGTCACATGCTGGGCGAAAGCCATGACCTCCATGCTGCCCTGCCAGATCATGCGGACGGCGACATAGACGATGACCACCAGCCCCAGATAGGCGATCCAGTGGAAGCGGTTCAGCAGCCGCGCGATCACCGTCGCCGCGGCGCCCATCAGCGCCACCGACAGCAGAAGGCCGATGGCCAGCACCCACAGATGCTCGCGCGCCGCACCCGCCACCGCCAGCACATTGTCGAGCGACATCGACACGTCGGCGATGATGACCTGCCGGATGGCGGCGCCCACCGACTTGCCACCCCCGGCGGGGGTGGGGACAGCGTCGTCGCCCTCCTCGGCCATCAGGGCGGCGGCCTCCGCCTCCTCGCGCTGGCTGCGCAGCTCGCGGAACAGCTTCCAGCACACCCACAGCAGCAGCAATCCGCCGGCCAGCGTCAGCCCGATGATGTCCATCAGCCGGGTCGCCGCCAGCGCGAAGCCGATGCGCAGGACCACCGCGGCGGCGATGCCCCAGAAGATCACGCGGGCGCGTTTCTCCCGCGCCACCCCGGCGGCGGCCATGCCGACGACGATGGCGTTGTCACCGGCCAGCACCAGGTCGATGAACACCACCTGGGCAAGCGCGATCAATTCTGGAATCAGCGAGTCCACGGTCTGTCCGTCGATTTTCAGTTGAGGAGATGCGGGCGGGGAAGGCCTGCCCTATAGCGCGTGAACACGCGGCGGCGCAACCTTGTCTCCCGGCGCAAGTGGAAAAATGTCGCGGTCCTGCGTGGGGCGGCGGCTGAATGCGCAGCAAAAAGGCCGGACGGTCTCCCGCCCGGCCTTCGCCATGAACTTGGGGTCGCAAGGCTCCGGATCAGGCCAGCGCGGCCAGCGCCACGCCGCCCAAACCAATCGCCGCACCCAGCCCGCGCAGGGCCAATGCCGCCCCGGCGATCCCGCGCAGCGACAGGGCCGCGGCGACGCCGGCGCCGTGCAGCAGCGCGGTCGCCAGCGCGAAGCCAAGGCCGTAGAGCAGCGGCTGTGCCGCCTCCGGCATCTCCGCGCCATGGGCATGGCCGTGGAAGACGGCGAACAGCGCCACCACCGCCATCGACAGCGGCAGCGACAGGCGCGACTGCGCGGCGACCAGGACGCCCAGCGCGATCACCGACCCGGCGATCCCCAGTTCCACCGCCGGCAGGGCGATGCCGCTCATGCCCAGCAGGCCGCCGCCGATCATGGCGGTGACGAAGGCGGCCGGCAGCGCCCACAGGGCGGCACCGCCGCGCTGCGCCGCCCACAGCCCGACCGCGACCATCGCCAGCAGATGGTCCCAGCCGCCGGCCGGATGCAGGAAGCCATGGGCGAAGCCGGCGTCATGGGCGCCGAAGGTGTGGGCGTCGGCGACCGCGGGCAGCACCAGCCCGGCCAGCAGCACGGCCGAGGCGAGGGGGAAACGTTTCATTGACCAGCATCCTCTGATGTCGTGTCGCGCTGTCGGGGCGAAGTGTAGCAGAAAGCGTCAGCCCGGCCATGGCCGAGACGGCGGTTCCGCCCCGCCGGATCTACGTCGTTTGACGCAGGTCAATGAGTTGCACCCCCGATCCGTCACGATGCGCTGCCCGTTGCCACAGGAATCCTCGATGTCCACCGCCACGCTTCCCGGAGAGGGTTCGGTATCCGTCCGGCTGTGGCTAGATGGCGGGAATGATGGCAAAGCCATCCGCCAGGCCGAGGTCGCCACCCGCCGCCCGCGCGCCGTCGCAGCATTGGTCGGACGCAAGGCGGAGGAAGCGGTGCGGCTGGCGCCCCTGCTGTTCAGCCTGTGCGGCAGCGCCCAGGGGCTGGCCGTCGCCCGCGCCTACGAGGCGGCGTTGGGCATCGACGCCACTCCCCACGAGACCGCCCGCGCCCTGCTGACCGATGCGGAGGCGCTGGACAGCCATGGCTGGCAGGCTGTGGTCGAATGGCCGGCGCGCCTCGGCGCCCCGCCCCGGCCGGCGGCCCTGCGCGATCTGCGGGCGGCGGTGTCGGCGATCATGCCGGCGCTTTACCCCGCCAGGGACGGGCTGCGGCCCGGCGGCGGCGTTCTGCGGCCGGACACGGCGGCGCTGCGGGATATCCTTGTGCGGATAACCGGCTGGCTGGAGACGACCATCTTCGCCGGCCCACCGCCTCAGGATGCCGACGACCTCGCCCGCTGGGCGACAGGCGGCGGCAGCGACGCGGCGCGGCTGGCCGCCCGGCTGCTGTCGCCCGAACTGGCCGGCTGGGGCGCCTGCGGCACACCCCTGCTGGCTGAGCGGTCACCCCTCTGGTACGCGACGGCGCTATCCGGCAACCCGTCCTTCGCCGCCACCCCCCGGTGCAAGGATGCTCCCGCCCTGACCGGCCCGCTGGAACGGCAGGTCGACCATCCGCTGGTCGTCTCGGTGACGGAACGCTTCGGCGACGGGCTGGCCCGGCTGTTCGCGGCGCGGCTCGCCGATCTGGCGGAGCTGCCGCGGCGGATGGAGGCGGCCATCGCGGATCTTCGCCCCGCTGATCCCGCCACCGCCGGATCGTCGGGTCCTGGCGAAGGCTGCGGCGTGGCGGAGACGGCGCGCGGGCGGCTGGCCCACTGGCTGCGGCTGGACGGCGACGGCCGGCTGGCCGACGCCCGCATGGTGGCGCCGACCGACTGGAACTTCGCCGCCGACGGCCCGCTGGCGCGCGGCTTGGCGGGGGTCGAGGTGCGCGACCGCGACGACGCGGTGGACCGGGCGCGGCTACTGGTCGCGATGCTGGACCCCTGCGTCGCCTGCGGCATAGAAGTACACGAATGACGAGCGCTTGCCGAAGCCTGCGGGCAGACCGATGATGGGCAGGGCGGACGGATTGCGGATGGAAGAGCGGGAGAGCGCGTGATGTGCACGGTTTGCGGATGCGGCGAGGGCGAGACCCGGATCGATGGCAAGGGGATCGACGGCAAGGCTGCCGATGCCGATCATGAGCACATCGGCCCCGACGGCAAAATCTACCGCCACCACCACGGCGAGGCGCACCACCACGCCCACCATCACCATGACGACACCCACGAGCATGTCGCCCCCGATGGCACGGTGTTCCGCCACAGCCATAACGACCACGATCATGGCCACCATCATCACACCCACGACCACCACCGCCCCGACCGTGCCGACGCCATCGACGGCGGCGCCGCGCTGAACCAGCCGCGGCTGGTCACCATCGAACGCGACATCCTGGCGAAGAACGACGGTCTGGCCGCCGTCAACCGCCGCCGCTTCGCCGAGCGCGGGGTGTTCGTGCTGAACCTGATGTCCAGCCCCGGATCGGGCAAGACCACCCTGCTGACCCGCAGCCTGACCGACCTGAAGGGCCGCTTCCCGGTCGCGGTGATCGAGGGCGACCAGCAGACCAGCTTCGACGCCGACCGCATCCGCGCCACCGGCACTCCGGCGGTGCAGGTCAACACCGGCAAGGGCTGCCACCTCGATGCCTCCATGGTGGCGCAGGCCGCCGACAAGCTGGCGGCCGACGGCCAGTTCGCCGAGGACGGCGTGCTGTTCGTCGAGAATGTCGGCAATCTGGTCTGCCCCGCCGGCTTCGACCTGGGCGAGACCCACCGCGTCGTCGTGCTGTCGGTGACGGAGGGGGAGGACAAGCCGCTGAAATATCCGGATATGTTCGTCCGCGCCGACCTGCTGGTCGTCAACAAGATCGACCTGCTGCCGCACCTGACCTTCGACGTGGAGCGCATGATCGGCTACGCCCAGCGCCTGAACCCGTCGCTGGCGGTGATCCAGCTGTCGGCCACCACCGGCCAAGGGCTGGAGGAGTGGTACGACTGGATCGCCGACGGTCTGGCGGAGGCCCGCGCCTCCCACACCGCTTCCGCTGCCGTCTGACCGGAGGACCACCGCCATGTGCCTTGCCGTCCCTGCCCTGGTCACCGCCCTGCTGCCCGACGACCGCGCCACCGTCAGCCTGGGCGGCGTCACCTCCACCTGCTCGCTGGAGCTGGTGGAGGGCGTCGCCGTCGGCGACTACGTGATCGTCCATGTCGGCTACGCCCTGTCCCGCCTGGATGCCGAGGAGGCCGAGCGAACGCTCGCTCTGCTGGCCGAAGTCGCCGACGCCGCGGCCTGACGCGAATCCAGCGCCTCCCCCACACACCCCTGCCGACCACCCGGACCCCCGCCATGACCGACCGCCGCCTCTTCACCCGCAAGCTCGACATCGCCCGCGGGGCGGTGGACATGACCCACGGGTCGGGCGGCAAGGCGATGGCGCAACTGGTGCGCGAGCTGTTCGCCGCCGCCTTCGCCAACCCGTATCTCGACCAGGGCAACGATCAGGCCGCCTTCGATGTGCCGGGCGGGCGCATGGTGATGACGACCGACGGCTTCGTCGTCTCACCGCTGTTCTTCCCCGGCGGCGACATCGGCTCGCTGGCGGTCCATGGCACGGTGAACGACGTCGCCATGGCCGGCGCCGTGCCGCTGCACCTGACCGCCGGTTTCATCATCGAAGAGGGCTTCCCGCTCGCCGACCTGAAGCGGGTGGTCGACAGCATGGCCGCCGCGGCGCGCGAGGCCGGGGTCGCCATCGTGTCGGGCGACACCAAGGTGGTGGAGCGCGGCAAGGGCGACGGCCTCTTCATCACCACCACCGGCATCGGCATGGTGCCGGCGGGCGTCGCCCCGTCGGGCGACCGGGCGCGGCCGGGCGACGTCATCCTGGTCAGCGGCACCATGGGCGACCATGGCGTCGCCATCATGTCGACCCGCGACAATCTGGGCTTCGAGACGGCGATCCTGTCCGACAGCGCCGCGCTGAACGGGCTGGTCGCGGCGATGGTGGCGGCGGTGCCGGACGTGCATGTGCTGCGCGATCCCACCCGCGGCGGGCTGGCGACGACGCTGAACGAGATCGCCCACCAGTCCGGCGTCGGCATGCGGCTGCGCGAATCGGACATTCCGCTGCGGGCGCAGGTCGCGGCGGCTTGCGAATTGTTGGGGTTGGACCCGCTTTACGCCGCCAACGAAGGTAAGCTGATCGCGATCTGCGCCGAGGAGGAGTGCGACCGTCTGCTCTCCGTCATGCGCGATCACCCGCTGGGACGGGATGCCGCCCGCATCGGATGTGTGGTGGAAGACCCCCACCGCTTCGTTCAGATGGAGACCCGCTTCGGCGGCCGCCGGATCGTGGATTGGCTGACCGGGGAACAGCTTCCCCGGATCTGCTGACCCGTACCGGCGGGCTAACTCACCCTTTCCAATCGTACCGTCCCTTTGGCGGGACCCCTTTCGCGCGCTGGCCGTTGCCTCTCTCGGATGGTCCTATGCTCTGACCCGAGACGATCAGCGACGAGAGAATATAATGGCGTTGTCCAACATCGCCCTTCTGGGCGCTCCCCGTCTGGACCCCGGCCGGATGGCCGGGACCCGGTCGGCGATGCAGGCGATGGACCGGCTTCCCGGTTGCCCACCCTTGCACAGGCACCGCGTGAAACGCGCGTTCGACATCGTCGGCGCGCTGGGTCTGCTTGCCGTTTTCGGGCCGTTGATGGTCGTGCTCGCCTGGATGGTGGCGCGCGACGGCGGCCCGGCGGTGTTCGGCCACCGGCGCATCGGCGCCGACGGGCGCCCCTTCACCTGCCTGAAATTCCGCTCCATGGTGGTCAACTCGGCCGAGGTGCTGGAACGGCTGCTCGCCACCGACGAGACGGCGCGCGCCGAATGGCTGGCGACGCGCAAGCTGCGCAACGACCCCCGCATCACCCCGGTCGGCCGTTTCCTGCGCAAATCGAGCCTGGACGAGCTGCCGCAGCTCATCAACGTCCTGCGCGGCGACATGAGCCTGGTCGGCCCCCGCCCGATCATCGACGACGAGGTGTCCTATTACCACGCCTGCTTCCCCTTCTACACCCGCTGCCGCCCCGGCCTGACCGGGCTGTGGCAGGTCAGCGGCCGCAGCGACGTCGATTACGTGCGCCGCGTCCAGCTCGACACCGCCTATGTCGTCGGCTGGAACTTCTGGGCCGACATCGGCATCATGCTGCGCACGGTGCGGGTCGTGGTGAAGGGCAGCGGCGCCTACTGACGCCCGCCATCTCCGAAAGCGTTCATCCGTTCGGATAGGTCGCGCGCTCCCTCGGGGCGCGCGACATCGCCGTTTGCGCACCCTATCTCTGGAGTCCGCCCTCTTGCGCGGTTCGGCCGATCCACCCCGGGCATGACCCTCTTGCCGAAATCGGGATGGATTTTGAGAATGGGCGGACGACGTGCTAGGGTCGCGGCAACCGGCGAAACACTGGTATAAGTGAACGATGCGCGTAAGACCGCCGGCCGGATCGGCCAGTCAAGAGGGTCCAAGGATGGCGAAGCTGCTGGCTGCCTTGCTGCTGATGATGGTGGCGATCGGGCCCGCCTGCGCCGTGGCGCCCACCAGCCGTGCCGACACCGTGGCGGCCCTCGACCGCTACCGGACGGATTTCGCGAAGATCCGCGGCTATGGCTCGCTGTCCACCGCCGACCGCAATTACGTCCTCTTCTCCGACGCCATGCGCCGCGTCCTGACGGAGCATGTGAAGGCCTATGATCCGCAGGTGCTGATCGACAAGGCCGAGGATGGGCTTAAGAAAAAGAAGGCGGAGAACCCGAAGGCCAGCGACCGCATGCTGACCGAGGCGGCACTGGACAGCATGCTGGGTTCGCTCGATCCCTATTCCAGCTTCCTCGACGCCGAGCGCTACCGCTATCTGCGCGAACAGACGCAGGGCGAGTTCGGCGGTCTCGGCATCGAGGTGACGATGGACGAGGAAAGCGGCCTGATCAAGGTCGTCTCCCCCATCGACGGCTCGCCCGCCGCCCGCGCCGGCCTGCGCAGCGGCGACCTGATCGCCCGCATCGACGACATGGCGGTGAAGGGGCTGAACCTGCACGACGCCGTCGCCCGCATGCGCGGCCCCGTCGGCAGTTCCGTCGCCCTGTCGATCCGCCGCCCGCCCTCGACCGAGGCCAACACCCGCGTCTCGCTGACCCGCGCCATCGTGAAGATCCAGCCGGTGCGCTACCGGTTGGAGGGCAACGTCGCCTATGTCCGCATCGCCACCTTCAACCAGTCGACCTCCACGGCGCTGGACGCGGCGATCGAGACCATGCGCCGTCAGGCGAAGGGCCGGCTGACCGGCGCCGTCATCGACCTGCGCAACAACCCCGGCGGCCTGCTGGAGCAGGCGGTACAGGTGGCCGACCGCTTCCTGGAAACGGTGGACATCGTCTCCGTCCGTGGCCGCGATCCGGAGGAATCCCGCAACTACCGTGGCACCCCCGGCGACCTGCTGGCCGGGCTGCCGGTGGTGGTGCTGATCAACAGCGGCTCCGCGTCGGCGTCGGAGATCGTGGCCGGCGCCCTGCAGGACCATCACCGGGCGCTGCTGTTCGGCTCCCGCTCCTACGGCAAGGGGTCGGTGCAGACGATTTCCTCGCTCAGCGTCGACACCGGCATCCGCCTGACCACCGCCCGCTACTACCGCCCGTCGGGGGCGCTGGTGGACTGCTTCGGCGTCTCCCCGAACCTGGAGGTCAAGCCGACCCACGGCAGCACCGAGGAAACCCACCCCGACCCTGCCACCTGCGATCCCAACGCCCCGGTCCCGCCGAAGCCGCAGGTGTGGCTGGCCCAGGACATGTGCCCCGACGTGATGGACAAGGCCCCCAAGCCCGACGACGACCGTCCGCTGGAATGCGCCGTCTCCGCCATCCGCAACCGCCTGACCGGGACATTGGCCGGGGGAGAGTGAATCCTCCCGGTGCGGAAAAATCCCCTCTCCCCCCCGGGGAGAGGGTTAGGGTGAGGGGGAAGCGCGGCGAGGATTTTCAAAAGCCGAGCACCCTCCCATTCCCCAATGAATCCACCCGATGCATCCCCCTCACCCCGCCCCTCTCCCCGGGGGGGAGAGGGAGGCATCCATCACCCGAGTCTCCACCGTCCAGCCGGTGCCATGCGCCGCGATGGCGGCAATGGTGCCGGGCAGCACCCGGCGGTCGAACAGGCTCCAGTCCGCCGGCACGCCGACATCGCCGCGCAGCCGCCCGTCGATCTCCAGCAGCGTCGGCGGCGCGCCCGGCGTCACCTCCACCGCGAACTGGTCGAGCGGCATCGACAGCCCGACGCCGGCCGCCTTGATGAAGGCCTCCTTCCGGGTCCAGGCCAGCAGGAAGCCCTCGTCCCGCTTCTCCGGACCCAGCGCCTGCAGGGCCGCACGCTCGGTTGCGTGGAAGAAACGGTCGGCGATGCCGTCGGCGCTTTCGATCGGGCGCAGCCGCTCGATGTCGACGCCGATCCGCCCCTCCGCCGCCACGGCGATGGCCAGCGAATCCTCGCTGTCGCTGAGGTTGAAGGCCGGGCCGCCGGCCAGCGCCGGTTTGCCGTGCGTGCCGTAATCGAAGACCAGCCCGGCCGGATCGCGCCCAGTGCAGCGCCCCAGCAGCAGCCGCAGCAGCCCGCGCCGCAGGATGAAGCGCTCGGTCAGCCGTTCCATCATGAAGCGGTCGGCGCGCTCCACCTCGTCGTCCGACAGCAGGGCGCGCATCGCCGCCTTCTGCTCCGACAACCCCGCCAGATCGGCGAACCAGACGCGGACGACTCCGGGCGCCAGGACATAGTCGCCGGCGCTCCCCGTTGCGGTCCCGGCTGCGGGCATTCTGATGCTCCCGTCATGCATCGGACAGCGATCCTCCCTCTCAATTTAGCGTCCTGGCTCCGGCAGGGGTTTCGGGTATCATGCGCGCCTCTCGCATCCGCCCCTGCATCCGGACCAGGATCCCATGGTTGACACCGCCCTGCTCGCCCCGCACCTGACCAACGTTCTTCGCGACGCCTTCATCCCGGAGCTGCCCAATCATTACCGCGGCAAGGTGCGTGAAAACTACGACCTTCCGGACGGCAGGCGCATCCTGATCACCACCGACCGTCTGTCGGCCTTCGACCGCATCCTGACCGCCATCCCCTTCAAGGGACAGGTGCTGACCCAGACCGCCCGCTTCTGGTTCGAGGCGACGAAGGACATCTGCGCCAACCACGTCCTGGAATATCCCGATCCCAACGTGGTGGTGGCGAAGCGGCTGACCATCATGCCGGTCGAGGTCGTGGTCCGCGATTACATGGCCGGCACCACCGGCACCTCGATCTGGTCGATGTACAAGCAGGGCCGGCGCGAGATGTACGGCCACATCTTCCCCGACGGGCTGCGCCAGAACCAGAGGCTGGAAACCCCTATCATCACACCGACCACCAAGGCCTTCGACGCCGGCCATGACGAGGAGCTGACCGCGGCCGAGATCGTGGGCCGCAACCTGCTGACCCGCGCCCAGTGGGACGAGGTGTCGGACAAGGCGCTGGCGCTGTTCGCCCGCGGCCAGAAGATGGCGGCGGAGCGCGGCCTGATCCTGGTCGACACCAAGTACGAGTTCGGCTTCGACGAGGACGGCAACATCCTGCTGGCCGACGAGATCCACACCCCCGACAGCTCGCGCTACTGGTTCGCCGGCAGCTATCAGGAGCGGTTCGAGACCGGCGGGAAGCCGGAGAGCTTCGACAAGGACTTCGTCCGCAACTGGGTCGTCGCCCGCTGCGATCCCTACACCCAGGACATCCCGGAGATCCCCGGCGACGTGGTTCTGGAAGCCGCCCGCGTCTACATCGAAGCCGGCGAGACCATCACCGGCCGCCCGTTCGAGGTGCCGGCCACCGCCGTGCCGATCCTCGACCGCATCCGCGCCAACCTGGCGCCCTACTTCACCAAGTAAGCGGGAGCGGGCTCCATGCGCGTCGCCGTCCTCGACGATTACCAGGGGGTCGCCCGCGACCTCGCCGACTGGTCGCAGTTGCCGCCGGGCAGCGACCTGACGGTCTTCGAGCAGCCGCTCGGCGATCCGGACGTGGTGGCGGCGGCGCTGGAGCCCTTCGACGTGCTGGTCATCATGCGGGAACGCACGCCGTTCCCCGCCGCGCTGATCGACCGGCTGCCGAACCTGAAGCTGCTGGTCACCACCGGCGCCCGCAACAACGCCATCGACCTCGCGGCCTGCGCCGCCCGCGGCATCCCCGTCAGCGGCACCCGCATGGTCGGGGCGCCGACGGCGGAGCTGACCTGGGGCCTGATCCTGGCGCTGGCCAAGCGCATCCCGGCCGAGGAGCGCGCCCTGCGCGAAGGCCGCTGGCAGACCGGGCTGACCGGCGATCTCGGGGCCAAGCGGCTTGGTCTGGTGGGCTTGGGCAAGCTCGGCAGCAAGGTCGCCAAGGTGGGTCAGGCCTTCGGCATGGAGGTGGTGGCCTGGAGCCCCAACCTGACCGACGAGCGCGCCGCCGAGGCCGGCGTGACCCGCGTGGAAAAGCGCGACCTGTTCGCCACCTCCGACGTGGTCAGCGTCCATCTGGTGCTGAGCGAACGCACCCGCGGCGTGGTGGGGGCGGACGAGATCGGCGCGATGAAGCCGACCGCCTTCCTCGTCAACACCTCGCGCGCCGGACTGGTGGACGAGGCGGCGCTGGTCCATGCGTTGCGCCACGGCCATATCGGCGGCGCCGGCATCGACGTCTTCCCCATCGAGCCTCTGCCGAAAGACAGCCTTTGGCTTGACCTTCCCAACACCGTGCTGACGCCCCATCTCGGCTACGTGACGCGGGAGAATTACGCGGTGTTCTACCGCGACGCCCTGGAGGACATCCTGGCCTGGACGGCCGGCTCACCGGTGCGGCTGCTCTCTCCCGCCTGAACGGGCAAAGGGGATGGAGGATGCCGGTGAGGACGAGTGACGGGGCCGGGGACGGCATCCGGGCGACGTTGCGGGACAGGCTGAACCGCTATCAGCCCGGCGTTCTGATCGGGCTGTCGGCCATCGCCGCCCTGCTGTTCGGCTTCGTCGAACTGGCCGGCGAGGTGATGGAGGGCGAAACCACCGCCTTCGACAGGCACATCCTGCTGGCGCTGCGCGATCCGCTGAACCCGGACCTGCCCGGCGGCCCCTGGTGGCTGGCGCGTATGGCGCGCGACATCACCTCGCTCGGAAGCACCACCATCCTCGCCATCCTCACCGTCGCGACGCTGGGCTTCCTGCTGCTTCTGCACAAGCGGGCGGCGGCCCTGCTGGTGCTGGTCGCCGTCGCCGGCGGCGGTACGCTCAGCACCGTGCTGAAGCGGCTGTTCGACCGCGCCCGCCCCGATCTGGTGCCGCATGGCGACCAAGTAATCTCCGCCAGCTTCCCCAGCGGCCACGCCATGCAGTCGGCCGTCGTCTACCTGACGCTGGGCGCCCTGCTGACCCGGTTCGTCGAGGGCCGGCGGACCAAGGCCTATCTGCTGAGCTGGGCGATGGTGCTGACCCTCATCATCGGGGCGAGCCGCGTCTATCTCGGCGTCCACTGGCCAACCGACGTGCTGGCCGGCTGGAGCGTCGGCGCCGCCTGGGCGGCGCTGTGCTGGATGGCCGCCGAATGGCTGCAGCGCCGCGGTGCGGTGGAGCAGGACCGGCCGGAAGCGACGGCGGGCAAATAGAGCAGGAGCGCCGATCCGGGTGCGTCGCACAAAAGGTTAACAAGCGGCTTGAATACCGACGCTTGCCCGCCGATAGTGTCGACCCTACCCCTTTCGGATCAGGCCGCACCATGCCGCAGGGCACCCTCGACCGCGAAACCCTTGAAGCCGTCGGCGTCCTCGCCCGTGCGGTGGAGCGCGAGCGGGTGCCCGGTGTCCTGGAATGCCGTCTGCTGGCGAACGCGCTGAAACGCACCCTGGACAGCGGCGGGGAACGCGAACTGACCGAGGCGTCGCGCGTGTTCCGCACGCTGGATGTGGACTTGCGCGAACGCATCGTCGCCCGCGCGCGGGTGGAAGCGCAGCAGACCCGCGCCCAGGCGAAGGCCGCCGCGACACCGGACAGCACCATCGACCGGGAGGAGATCACGCAGGAGATTCCGGCGCTGCCCGCCTGGCGTGTTTCCGAACCGAAGGGCCGCGAACAGAAAGGCCGCGCCGGCACGAATTTCCTGGCCGCCCTGAATGGCCTGCGCCCGGCGGCCACCACCGGCTCCAATGCCGGCTCCAGCCGGGGCGCGGCCCGCGACCGCCTGCGCGCCGCCGTCGATTCCCAGCGCCGCGTCGGCCAGCGGGCGGAGCCGACGCTCGACTGAGGGCCGCCTCAGCGGATGAAGAACTGGACTGGGACCACCAGCTCGATCCGGTCCTTCGCCATCTCCTCCGGCGGGGCCGGCAGGGGGGAGGCGCGGCGGACCATCTCCACCGTCTCCTCGTCCAGCGACGGCACGCCGGAACTGCGGTCGAGCCGGACCGACAGCACGTTGCCGTCGCGGTCGATGGTGAAGCGGACCTGGGCGACCCCTTCCTGCCGGCGGGCCTGAGCGGCGCGCGGATAGCGCTTGTGCCGTTCCAGATGGCTCAGCAGCCGTCCCTGCCAGCTCGGCACCGCCCGGCTGGGCGCGGCCGACGGGGCCGGCGCCGCCGGTGCGGGAGCCGGAGCGGGCGCGGGCGGAGCGGGCGCGGGCGGAGCGGGCGCGGGCGGAGCGGCCACCGGGGCCGGCTGCACCGGCTGAGCCACCGGCTGGGGAGGCTTCGGCTTTTCGGGCTTGGGTTTTTCCGGCTTGGGTTTGGGCTTCGGCGGCTCGGGCGGCGGTTTTGGCAGCACCACCTCCGGTTCGACCACGGGGGGTGGCTCCGGCGGCGGCGGTGGTTCCTCGACCACCGGTTCGGGCGGCGGCGGTACGGGGTCCGGTTCGATCACCGGCTCCGGCATCGGTTCCGGCAGGGGAATGTCGATGGCCGGCGTCGGCTCCGGCGGCGCCACCGGCAGCGGCGCCAGTTCCAGCAGCACGGCCGGCGGATCGGCCTCCGACGGCGTGATCGGCACATGCCACGCCACCATCGCCACGCCGGCCGCGGCATGGACGCCCAAGGCCAGCATCAGGCTGCCGCCCCATCGGAAAGCCCCGCGTGCCGGACGCTCCGCCCCGTCGGCGGACCAGCCACCCACCGCTTCCTGGTCGAAGGCCGCACTCATGGCGTCGGCGCCGCTTCCAGCCCGACGAGGCCGATCTTCAGGTAACCGGCGGCGCGCAGGCTGTTCATCACCTCGGTCAGGGCGCCGTAATCGACAGTCTTGTCGGCGCGCAGGAAGACGCGCTGGGTCTTGTCGCCATGGGTGGCGGCGTCCAGCGCCGCGCCCAGGGCCTCCCTGGTCGTCGTGGTGTCGCCCAGCGACAGCGTCTTGTCGGCCTGGATGGTCAGAAACAGCGGCTTGTCCGGCCGTGGCGTCGGTGTGGCGGTGGAGGCCGGCAGGTCGACCGGCACATCCACCGTCGCCAGCGGGGCCGCAACCATGAAGATGATCAGCAGGACGAGGACGACGTCGATGAAGGGCGTGACGTTGATCTCATGGGTTTCGGTCAGATCGTCGTCGCTGCCGCTGGAGCCGAGGCGCGCACCCATCGCCGTCACTCCGCCGCGCGGGAGTTGCTGTGGGGACGCGGCAGCACATGGCGGTCGATGTCGCGGCTCAGCAGGCGCAGCACCGCCGCCGACGCGTCGGTCAGCTGCGCCTTGTGCCCGCCGATGGCGCGGCTGCAGGCGTTGTAGACCACCACCGCCGGGATGGCGGCGACGAGGCCGATGGCGGTGGCCAGCAGTGCCTCGGCGATGCCCGGCGCCACCACGGCGAGGTTGGTGGTCTGCGCCTTCGAAATGCCGATGAAGCTGGTCATGATGCCCCACACCGTGCCGAACAGGCCGATGAAGGGACCGGTCGAGCCGATGGTGGCGAGGATGCCGGTGCCGCGCGCCATGCGCCGGCCGGCCGCCGACTCGATCCGCTCCAGCCGCGAGGCGGCACGGTCCATCAGCCCGTCGCGCGACGGCGCGTCGGCCGACAGGTGGGTCTCGGCGACCACGGCGCGGACCAGCGCCGCCGCGGTGCCCTGGCTGAAGCCGACCCACTCCGCCGCCTGCGACAGCGAGCGCGCCTCCTCCAGCATCGCCAGCGCCGAGCGCGCCTTGCGCCTGGCCGACGACAGCTCCACCGTCTTGGCGATGGCGATGGTCCAGGTGACGACCGAGGCGAGCGCCAAGCCCACCATCACCGCCTGCACCACCGGGCTGGCGGTGACGAACATGCCCCAGGGCGACAGGTCGTGCGGCAGCGAGGCGAGAGCCGCCGCAGCCGCGTCCGGAGCGGTTTGCGCCGCCCCATTCGCCGCCCCCTGCATCGCTCCATCCAGCGGCGGCGCGGCGGCGGGCGCGGCAGCCTCCTGCGCGCGGGCGGCGGCGCCGGCCATCAGAGCCCCGGCACCGGCAAGTGCGGCGGCCAGCGCAGGACGGTGGCGAAACGATGTCGGCATGGCGGTCCAACTCCCCCTCGGCGCGTGTCCGGCACGCGCGCTGCAAAAATCAAAAACCAAAAATCCCGACGGCACTCCGGCGCTATGCTCCGAAGCCGATACCCCGACGCGGTTATAATGCGAATGAGTCGCACTCGCACTGAAAATCGACCGCTGCCGGTGGGGAAACTTGCATTTTTGTGGGAATTCGCCGCCCTAAGTCCGTGGTTTCGCTGGCCCTGCGAACAGTCTCGGGCACCGCAACCGCCATCGCGACCAAGTGCGAATAAGTCTCACTACCATCATTTGGCGCCGCTGTCGTCGAGAAACTCGACGCCCTGCAACCTTCCGTCGCTCCCGCCGGTTGAACAGGCCGTCGAGACAGCGCCAAGGAGAGTGCCGATGACCCAGGTTTCGGTTGTGGAGGAAAAGGGCAGCTTCCGGCTGGTGGCCTGCGACGGCCGCTTCGCCGTGGTGGAGGCGCGGGCGGGACGGGTGTTCGGCCTGCCGGATGACGCGGAGGGTGGCCGCGACGGCGCCCCGGACAGTCCCGACGGCATCGCGGCCGTCGCCCGCTGGACCGGCGAGGACGAGGCCCGCGCCCTGATGCGCGACCTGTCGGAGCGTGGCGACCAGTTGGCCCGCCGCATCTGGTGATCCGCCGGAACCCCGGCCGCGTATCGCCGTGGGTATAGTGTGCGGAGCGCGTCATGGATGGGACTGGCGGTGAGGCGGAGAGCGGGTCGAACGGCAACACGCCCGGCATCACCTGGATCACCGGCGCCAGCAGCGGCATCGGCCGGGCGCTGGCGATCCATCTCGCCGACGGCGGCGCGCGGGTGGCGCTCTCCGCCCGTTCGGTCGAGGATCTGACGGCAACGGTGCAGCGCAGCCCGGACCGCATGCGCATGTTCCCGCTGGACGTCACCGACCGCGTCGCCACCGCCGCCACCGTCGTCGCCATCGAGCGCTGGTTCGGCCCCATCGACCGGGCGGTGCTGAATGCCGGCACCCACAGCCCGATGTCGCTTGAGGATTTCTCCGCCGACACCGCCCGCCGGCTGATGGAGGTCAACTATATGGGCGTGGTCCATGGGCTGGAGGCGCTGCTGCCGCGGATGCGGGCGCGCGGGCGCGGACAGGTGGCGGTGGTCGCCTCCGTCGCCGGATACCGCGGCCTGCCGACGGCGGCGGCCTATGGCCCGACCAAGGCGGCGCTCATCAACCTGTGCGAATCGCTGAAGCCCGACTGCGACCGCGCCGGGATCAGGCTGCAGCTGGTCTGCCCCGGCTTCATCGACACGCCGCTGACCGCCCGCAACCCCTTCCCCATGCCGGACCTGATGCCGGTGGAGGACGCGGCCCGCCAATTGGCCGACGAGATGGAGGGCGACGGCTTCGAGATCACCTTCCCGAAACGCTTCACCCGCAAGCTGAAGCTGGCGCGCTGCCTTCCCTATCGGCTTTACTTCCCGCTGGTGCGCAAGGCGACCGGAACATGACGGACGATTCCCGACAACACGGACTGGATGCCTGGGCCGATTTCTTCGAGACGCTCAGCCTCGAGACGCTGGACCGGCTGCCGGCGCTGACCGTGCCGGAGGTGCGGTTCCGCGACCCCTTCAACGACGCCCATGGCCGGGACGCGGTGCGGGCGGCGCTGCTCCACACCCTGAACGGCTGCCGTGATCTGCGCTTCACCGTCACCCACCGGCTGTTCGCACCCGATCTGGCGATCCTGCGCTGGCGCTTCGGGGCGACGGTGACCGGCATCGGCCGGATGGACGTGATCGGTACCAGCGAGGTGCGGCAGGCCCCCGACGGCCGGGTGGCCGAGCACATCGACCATTGGGATTCCGGCGAGCATGTCTATCTGCGCCTGCCGCTGCTGGGCGCCCCGCTTCGCCTCATTCGGCGGCGGCTGGGGGCTGCACCGCCGGATTGACGATGGCACCGGGCTGGACCAGCCGGCCTTCGGGCAGAAAGAACAGGCTGACCGTGCCGATCCACAGGCCCCAGCGATAGACGTTGGCACGGTTTATCAGCGCATCACCCGGCTGCAGCCACATCCAGTCGTCGAACCGCACGCGCCAGCGGTCGCCGCCCACCTTCAGCGCCATCTCGTAGGTCCAGTTCAGCGCGTTGCCGGCCGACCGCCCCACCGCCGTGCCGATCACGTCGTCGGCCCGCCCCTCATAAGATCCTTCGGCCGTCCTGACGATGCGCCAGACCCGGCGGTCGGTCTCGCCGTCGACATAGACGAAGCGTTCGTCCAGCACCAGTTCCCGCCCGTCCCACCGTCCGTCGATGGCGACGGTGAAGCTGCGGCGCAGCGTGCCGAAGCGGTCCTCGAACACGCCCCAGGCATGGGTGCGCCCGGCGAAATAATGCTCGATCCGCAACTCGGGCGTATTGCTGGCGAAATCCCCGATCTTCATCGCCCCGATCTTCATCGCAAGGTGCCTCCGCTCACGGCTTGCGAAAGCGCCAGAGCCCGACATCGATGGTCCCGGCGCGGAACCCGGCCTCGCAATAGGCGAGGTAATAGTCCCACAGCCGGCGGAACCGGTCGTCGAAGCCCATCGCCGCCACCTGCGGCCCGGCTTCCAGGAAGCGCCGCCGCCACTCCGCGCAGGTCCGGGCATAGGAGTCGCCGAAATTCTCCACATGCTCCACCACCAGCCCGGCCCGCTCCGCCTCGGCGCGCAGGGCCGACGGGCAGGGCAGCATGCCGCCGGGGAAGATGTGTCGCTGGATGAAGTCGCAGCCGCGGCGATAGCGCGGGAAACGGGCGTCGTCGATGGTGATCGCCTGCACCACCGCCGCCCCGCCGGGCGCCAGCCGGTCGCGCAGGGCAGTGAAATAGCGCGGCCAATGCTCCTCCCCCACCGCCTCGATCATCTCGATGGAGACGATGCGGTCGAAGGTTCCGCTGGCGTCGCGGTAATCCATCAACCGCAGATCAACATGCTGAGCCAGCCTGGCCCGCTCCAGCCGCGCGCGGGCGAAGGCCAGTTGCTCCGCCGACAGGGTCAGCCCGACGACCGCGGCGCCGCGGCGGCCGGCCAGATGCTCGGCCATCCCGCCCCAGCCGCAGCCGATCTCCAGCACCCGGTCGCCGGGGCGGAGTTGCAGCAGTTCGGCGACGCGGGCGATCTTGGCCTCCTGCGCGTCCTCCAGGCTCTGCCCGTCCCGCTCGTACAGGGCGGAGGAATAGGTCATGCCGGGATCGAGCCACAGCCGGTAGAAGTCGTTGCCCAGGTCGTAATGGAAGGCGATGTTGCGGCGGCTGCCACGGCGGGAGTTGGCGCGGCTGCGGTGGAACAGCCGGTTGGCCGCCGCCGCCGCGACCGTGCCCCTGAAACCTCCCTTTTTGGCCCCGCCACCGATCGCCGCCTCGTTGCGGATCGCCAGTTCGATCAGCGCCGGCAAATCGCCGCTGCGCC
Source organism: Azospirillum sp. TSO5 (assembly GCF_003116065.1). Taxonomy (NCBI): domain Bacteria; kingdom Pseudomonadati; phylum Pseudomonadota; class Alphaproteobacteria; order Rhodospirillales; family Azospirillaceae; genus Azospirillum; species Azospirillum sp. TSO5. The sequence goes on from NZ_LGQY01000018.1 coordinate 57,872, forward strand.
ACAGCCCGTCGCCATAGGCCTCGGCCATGCCGACCGCGCCGCCCAGCATCAGCCGCCGCGCCGCGGCATCGTCGAGCAGCGTCAGGTCGGCCCGCGGCCCCTCGGCCGGATCGCCGACGCACATCGTCCGCCCGTCGGGCAGGCGCAGGCTCAGCTCGCCCCGGCGGATGCCGCCGGCCATCCTCATCAGGGCGCCGGTCCACAGGTCGCGTCCGGTCACCAGCCGCAGCCACCGGGGGTGACGTCGAGGCGCGGTCGCAGCGATGTCGGTAGCGATGTCGGTCATGAATGGCCTTCTCGGAAACGGTCAGGAACGACGATGTTCTTCACGACGGTCACCGGCTGCGCCGGGGCCGGCGGGCGTGGGCGGATCGCCAGCCCCTTGCGCCACAGGTGCAGCGCCTCCCAATGGATGCCGGCGACCACCTTGGCGGTCATCAGCGGGTGGCGGGCCCAGGCGCGCAGGATGGCGCCGTCGGTCAGCTCCACCCGCTGTGCGGTCAGCGACGCATGCAGCACCGGCCCCCCGGCGTCGGTCTGGCGGATGGACACCGTCATCGGCTCCCCCGCTTCGCCCTTGGGTGGGCGGATGCGGAAGTGATAGGCGGTCTCCATGTCCATGAAGGGCGAGACGTAGAAGCGCTTGTCGCAACTCTGGCGCACCAGCCCGTCCGGTCCGGGCGCCGCCGGGATCAGATAGGCGTGGCGCTGGCCGAAGGTGTTGGACACCTCATGGATGATGGCGGCGAGCGTCCCGTCCCGGCGGTGGCAGAACCAGACGCAGAGCGGGTTGAAGACGAAGCCCAGCACCCGCGGAAAGCACAGCAGGCGGATCGGCCCGCCCCCTTCGATCCCGGCAGCGGCAAGCTGGCCTTCGGCCCAAGCCTTGAGACCCCTAATCTCCCTCTCCCCGGGGGGGAGAGGGGACTCTCCCAACGGCCCGAAATCGCGGTCCTGGAACCCGATCAGCCCGAATCGGTTGTGGGCGAACAGCCGCAAGTCGCGGTCCAGCCGGGGAAGCTCGTCCAGATCGGCCAGCAGGCTGAACACCCGGTAGGACAGGCGGTGCCGCACCGGCTTCACCCGGTGGTGCATCACCGTGCCGACATAGAGGCCGGAGGCGAAGCAGGGCGCCTCCATCACGCGGTCTCCAGCTCTGCGCCACGGATTGCCGGCGCCGGCCCCACATGGATGCGGCCCGACGGGTTCGGCACCGTCCAGGGCCGGCGCACGCCGCCCAGCGCCTCCGCCACCGCCAGCCCGGCCTGCGCCCCGTCCTCGTGGAAGCCGGCGCCGAAATAGGATCCGGCGAACCATGTCCGCCGTCGGCCCTGCAGGCTCCACAGCTGCCGCTGCGCCGCCAGCGCCTCCATCCCGAAGATCGGGTGGTCGTAGAGCACGCTGCGCAGGATGCTGCCGTCGCGCGGCGGGCGGATGGGGTTCAGCGTGACGAACAGGTCGCGCTCCTGCGGCAGGAAGCCCTGCAGCCGGTTCATCCAGTAGGTCACGCACAGGGCGTCCTGCCCGCTATCGCCCCGCTCGGCCAGATAGTTCCAGCTCGACCACACCGCGCGGCGCTTCGGCATCAGGGCGGGGTCGCTGTGCAGGATGGCGAGGTTGCGCTCGTAGCCGAAGGCGCCCAGCAGCCGGCGCTCCTCCCCGCCGGCATCCTCCAGCAGAGCCAGCGCCTGATCGGCATGGGTGGCGATCACGACATGGTCGTGGGCGCGCACCTCGCCGCGGCGGTCGCGCAGCAGGACGCGGTCCTCCTCGCGGACGATGCCCTCCACCGCGCAGTTCAGACGCAGGGCGCCGGGCATGTCGGCCAGGATGCGGCCGACATAGCTGCGGCTGCCGCCCTCCACCGTGCGCCAGACCGGCCGGCCCTTGAGCTTCAGCAGGCCGTGGTTGTCGCAGAAGCGGATGAAGGCGACGGCGGGATGGCCGCGCATCGACTCCGCCGGGCTGGACCAGATGGCGGCGGCCATCGGCAGCAGATGGTCGCGGATGAAGGCGTCGGAATAGCCGCCACGGTCCAGCACGTCGCCCAGCGTCAGCGCCTCCGCCGCCGGATCCGCTAGAAGGCCCGGCGCTTCGCGGTAGAAGCGCAGAATGTCGGCGATCATCCGCCAGAAGCGCGGGCGCAGCAGGTTGCGCTTCTGCGCGAACAGGGCGGCGGGCGTGCCGGCATACTCCACCCGCCCGCCGTCCAGTGAGGCGGCAAAGCTCATGTCCGTCGCCCGCGTCGGCACGCCCAGATGGTCGAACAGGGCGACCAGATTGGGATAGCAGGGCTCGTTGTAGACGATGAAGCCGGTATCGACCGGGCCGGCACCGTCAGCCTCGACCGTGTTGGCATGGCCGCCCGGCCGGTCCTCCTTCTCATAGAGGGTGACGTGGTGCGCCTTGGACAGCAGCCAGGCCGCCGACAGCCCGGCGATGCCGGACCCGACCACCGCGATATCGAGCGGAGCCGGTGAGATGTGGTCGGGCGGGGAAAGCGGCATGGGGGCGGTCCTTGGGGATCTTGTAGGGGGGCGGATCTTGTCGGGGGGCTTGTCGGTGCGTGGACGCGGAGACTAACCCGAAATGGGTAGGTCCGGCTTGTGATCGGGATACGGCGGCAAATGGCCGTTGGATCATCGCCACGCCCACGCTTTCCCGCCAGCCCCGAAAAGACAGGATCGGCGGTGATCCGAAGCACAGGCTGCGGCGTATCCTGGCCATGATCGCCCAATTGGCCTCCCTTCTGACGCATGCCGCCGGAGCCGACCGGACGCCGGATCCCAAAAGGATCGGACAGGCCACCCGCGTGTCGGCCAAACCGGCGGTGGCCGATCCCGCCGCCGCAAGGCTGGCGGCGGACCAGTCGGCCGATCTGGTCGCGGTGGCGGCGGGCGACCGGGCGGCCTTCGCCCGGCTGTTCGCCCACTTCGCCCCACGGGTGAAGGCCTACATGCTGAAGCTGGGGATGCCGGCGCAGCGGGCGGAGGATCTGGCGCAGGACACCATGCTGTCGGTGTGGCGCAAGGCCTCGCTCTACGACCCGGCGAAGGCGGAGGCGGCGACCTGGGTCTTCACCATCGCCCGCAACCTGCGCATCGACATGCTGCGCCGCGAACGCCATCCGGAGGTGTCGGACGACGAGCTGCTGGAGCATGAGGACGACCGCCCCCGCGCCGACGAAATGCTGGACGGCGACCGCCGCGCCCGCCGCCTGCGCGGCGCGCTGGCCTCGCTGACGCCGGAACAGGCGGAGGTGGTGCAGCTGTCCTTCTTCGCCGACCTCGCCCACCCGGCCATCGCCGAACGGCTGGACGTTCCCCTGGGCACCGTGAAATCGCGCCTGCGTCTGGCCATGGCCAAGATCCGCAAGGCGCTGGGAGACGACGACCGATGACCGCCCGACAACCCGCCGCCCGCCAACTTTTCCTGCCGAACCACCATCCCAGCGACGCCCTGCTGGTGGCCTATGGCGCGGGCAGCCTGGGAGAAGGGCTGTCGCTGGCCGTCGCCGTCCACCTCGCCCATTGCCCGGACTGCCGCGCCACCCTGGCGGAAGTGGAGGCGTTGGGCGGCGCCCTGCTGGAGGATCTGCCGCCGGCCCCGCTGGAAAGCCTGTCGCTGGCCGCCACCCTCGACCGCCTGGAACGGGAGGAGGCGCCGGGCAACCCCTGCAAGGCCATGCGGATACGGCCGCAATGCAGCCGCCCCGCCGGCCCGGCCACCGCGTCCCTTCCGGGTCCGCTGCGCGCCTATGTGCCCTCCCTGGAGACCCTGTCCTGGCAGCGGCTGGCTCCCGGCGTGCGGCGGGTGGAACTGCTGCCGCGCACGTCGTCGGGCGGCGCGGCCCAGCTTCTGCGCATCGCCCCCGGCACCGCCCTGCCCCACCACGGCCATGGCGGGCTGGAGCTGACCGTGGTGCTGAGCGGCCATTTCGCCGACGAACTCGGCCGCTACGGCCCCGGCGATCTGGCGGAGGTCGATGGCGACACCAACCACCAGCCCATCGCCGACAGCCACCGCGACTGCATCTGCCTGATCGCGACGGACGCGCCGCTGCGCTTCACCGGCCTGATGGGCCGGCTGATGCAGCCCTTCATCGGGCTATAGCAGATCCTTGAACAGAAGCTGCGCCGGCGGTTCCTTGTCCTTGCCCCGCTTGCGCGCCTTCCCCTTCGCCTTTTCCTTCGCCACGTCGGGTGGCAGTTCGGCTGCCGGTTCGGCCGGCGTTTCGGGCTGCTCCACCGGCAATTCCGGCGCGGCCATCGGCGGTTCAGCCGCCGGTTCCGGCGCCGGCTGGGCAACGGGTTCCTGAGCGACGGGTTCCGGCACGACCGGCTCCGGCGCCGTCACCGGTTCGGCCACCACCTCGGCCGCCGGCTCCACCGGCTGTGCGGCTTCGGGCGCCGCCTCCACCTTTTCCTTCTTCTTCCGGGACGGCCGGCGCGGGGCGACGCCGACGCCTTCCTTGGCGCGCTGCTTGGCCTTGTCGCGGGCCTGGGCCTCCGGAGCCTCGGGGTTGTCGGTCAGCCATTTGCGGCGCTTGATGACCTCGTTCACCCGGCCCTGGTTCACGCCCAGCTGGAAGGCGATCTCCTGCTGGGTCATGTTGGTGGTCTCGTGCAGGTGCAGGATCTCGGCGGCCAGTTCCGGCGTCATCTTGCGCCCGGTCAGGCGCCGGGCCGGCCGGACGGAGCGCTGCGAGCGGTCGCGCGCCCTCAGGGACTCAAGGATCTCCAGCGCGGCCGTGTTGCCCGCCGCCTTCAGCGCGTCCTCGAATTCCTTCAGCGTCGCCATAAGTCCCCCTCCCGCTGTCGTCGGCCCGGTCCCCGCAGCAACCGGCAGGATCACAGATAGTTCATCGTCTGGCGATGGAAAAGCCACGACGGATAGTCCCGGTCAGGCCGGAAAGCGCAACTCGATCCGCGTGCCGCTGCCGCCGGTCGCGCCATAGCTCAACTCGCCGGACAGCTGGGCGGCCAGACTTTGGATGATCTTCCAGCCCAGGCTGGGCAGGCGCTGCACATCGAAGCCGTCCGGCAGGCCGATGCCGTCGTCCATCACCAGCAGATGCAGTTGGTCCGGCTGGCCCGGCACCGGGTTCAGTTCGATGGTGACGGTGCCGCCGCCGCGGCCGGCGAAGGCGTGTTTCAGGCTGTTGGTCAGCGCCTCGACGATCAGCAGCGCCAGCGACAGCAGCCGTTCGGGCGACTGCGGCGCCGCCCGCACCGCCACGCGGCAGTCGATGCCGGGGACACCGGCCGCCGCCAGCATGTCCCGGCACAGCCCCTCGACATGGTTACCGAAATCATCGCCGGAGCGCGGGTCGTGCAGGCGCCGGTGCACCTGCGCCATGGTGTGGAGCCGCCGCCCCGCCTCCTCCAACGCCGCCAGCGCCCCTTCCGGCGTATGGCCGACGGTTCGCCGCTGCAAATCCAGCAGGGCGGAGACGAATTGCATGTTGTTGGCGACGCGGTGCTGCAGCTCGTGGAACATGATGGTCTGCGCCTCCAGCAGGGAGGCGGTGCGGCCGCGCTCCTCCTGCAGGCGGGCCAGCGTCACCTGCATGCCGTGGATCAGCGCGATGTCCACCGCAACCACCAGCGCATAGAAGGCCAGCGCCAGCCCGACCGATCCATCCAGCCCGAAACTGTCGAAGGGCGGGATGAAGAAATACCAGGCGGCCAGCCCCGACAGCACCGCCGTCACCACCCCCGGCCACAGCCCGGCCATGAAGGTGGTCAGGATCACCGCCGGGAAGAAGGTGAGATAGGGAAAGCCGGACGGCAGGGAATTGTCGACCAGCCGGCGCAGCAGCAGGGCGGTGGCGAAGGTCAGCAAGGCCATGCCATAGCGCGCCACCGGGCCGCGCAGCAGCAGCGAGTAGCGCGTGAACAATTGCCAGACCGGCCGATCGGACCCCATCGACGTCACTTCCCCCAATTCCCCGCACTGGCATATCACCGGCACTCATCGCTTGTAGGGCCGGCGGGCAACCTGCGCACGTGAAATATCGGGCCGAAGGCGTGACCATCCAAGGGCGAGGCCCGGCCGCGGGGTTCGCAGGTCAGTCGGCCGCTTTGTCCAAAGCTGTTCACAATTCCGCCACATCCGTTCATGCCGGGCGGGCACTTTGTTCAATCCACGGAGCGATTGTGACCTTGCGCGGCGGCCGGGACCTCCCCTGCCCCGGCGCCCTCGAAACGAATAAGGCTGAAGGAGCCCCGCCCCGTGAAGACCCGTCTGAGCGCGCTCGCCATCGCGGCCACCCTGTCCGTCTCCGCCCTTGCCCTCTCCGGTACGGCCCAGGCCGGCGCCACCTTCGACGGCGTGAAGCAGAAGGGCTATGTCCAGTGCGGCGTCAACCTGGGCCTGTACGGCTTCTCCTCGCCCGACGACAAGGGCAAGTGGTCGGGCCTTGACGTCGACATGTGCCGCGCCGTCGCCGCCGCCATGTTCGGCGATGCCGAAAAGGTGAAGTACACCCCGCTGTCGGCGCAGCAGCGCCTGCCGGCGCTCCAGTCCGGCGAGATCGACATCCTCGCCCGCAACACCACCCGCACCCTGACCCGCGACACCGCCAACGGCCTCAACTTCGGCCCGACCAACTATTTCGACGGCCAGGGCTTCATGGTCTCGGCCAAGCTGGGCCTGAAGAGCGCCAAGCAGCTGAACGGCGCCACCGTCTGCGTCCTGCCCGGCACCACCACCGAACAGAACGTGTCGGATTACTTCCGCGCCAACAAGATGACCTTCAAGCCGGTCGTCATCGAGAAGAACGAGGAGCTGAACAAGGCCTTCTTCGCCGGCCGCTGCGACGCCCTGACCTCCGACGCCTCGCAGCTGGCCGCCATCCGCGCTGCCGAGGTGCAGAACCCCAACGACTACGTCATCCTGCCCGAGCTGATCTCCAAGGAGCCGCTGTCCCCCGCCGTCCGCCAGGGTGACGAGGAGTGGATGAATCTGGTCACCTGGGCCTTCTACGCCATGGTCCAGGCCGAGGAGAAGGGCCTGACGTCGGAGACCGTCGACGCCGCCATGACCTCCCCCGATCCGGACGTGAAGCGCCTGCTGGGCGTCACCGCCGGCAACGGCAAGGCGCTGGGCGTCGAGGAGAACTGGGCCTTCAACATCATCAAGCAGGTCGGCAACTACGCCCAGAGCTTCGAGCGCAACGTCGGCGCCGGCTCCAAGCTGAAGATGCCGCGCGGCCAGAACGCCCTCTACACCGAAGGCGGCATGATGTACGCCCCGCCGATGAAGTAAGGCTGAGTCCCCTCTCCCCCGCACGGAGCAACACCATGACAAACCCGGTCCAGGCGCTGAATTCCGCGCGCGTGCGGGGGTGGCTGTATCAGGCATTGTTCCTGGCCTGCGCCCTCGCCGTCGCCTGGTATCTCGTTTCCAACACGCTGACCAACCTCGCCACCCGCGGCGTCGCCACCGGCTTCGGCTTCCTGCACCGCGAGGCCGGCTTCGAGATCGGCGAGAGCCTGCTCTCCTATTCCGCGTCCGACACCTATCTGAAGGCGCTGGTCGTCGGGCTGCTGAACACGCTGGCGGTGTCGGCCGCGGGCGTGGTGCTGGCGACCGTGCTGGGCGTGCTGATCGGCATCGCGCGGCTGTCCTCCAACTGGATGGTGAACCGCTTCGCCACCCTGTATGTCGAGACAATCCGCAACGTGCCGCTGCTGCTGCAGCTGGTGGTCTGGTACACCATCATGAACCGGCTCCCCAGCCCGCGCGAGGCGCTGGAGATCGTGCCGGGCATCTTCCTCAGCAACCGCGGCATGAAGTTCCCGGTGCTGGTAGAGCATGCCGGCCATGGCTGGGCCCTGCTGGCGCTGATCGCCGGCATCGCCGCGGCCATCGCCATCGTCCGCTACGGCCGCCGCCACCGCGAGACCACGGGCAAGCCCTTCCCCACCCTGCCGGCCGCCATCGCCGCCGTGCTGCTGCCGCCGGCCCTGGTGTTCGTCGCCACCGGCGCGCCGCTGGCCTTCGACGTGCCGGTGCTCTCCGGCTTCAACTTCGAGGGCGGCGGGTCGGTCACCCCCGAATTCACCGCGCTGCTGATCGGCCTGTCGGTCTACACCGCCGGCTTCATCGCCGAGATCGTGCGCTCCGGCATCCTCGCCGTACCGCATGGCCAGACCGAGGCTGGGCTGGCGCTGGGCCTGTCGCCGGGCAAGATCCTGCGCCTCGTCATCCTGCCGCAGGCGCTGCGCGTCATCGTGCCGCCGCTGACCAGCCAATACCTGAACCTGACCAAGAACAGCTCGCTGGCCGTCGCCATCGGCTATCCGGATCTGGTCAGCGTCTCCAACACCTCGGCCAACCAGACCGGACAGGTGGTGGAGGCGGTGGCGATGATGATGCTCGTCTATCTCATCATCAGCCTTGCGATCTCCGGCTTCATGAACTGGTACAACCGCCGTGTGGCCCTAGTGACGCGATGAGGGACCCGATGAGCAAGCAGTACCCGGCCGATCAGGCCCCCGTCTCCGCCGGTCCCATTCCCACCGGTCCCGTCGCCCCCGCCCGCTGGGCCGCCTCCTACGAGGAGGAGCCGACCCAGGCTTCCGCCCCGCCGCAGGCCAACGGCATGACGGCGCTGAAGCCCTTCGGCTGGGCCAAGGACAATCTGTTCAACACGCCGCTGAACACCGTCCTGACCCTCGCCTGCCTCGGCCTCCTGTGGCTGGTGGTGCCGCCGATGGCGAACTGGCTGGTGCTGAACGCCAGCTGGTCCGGTTCGTCGGAGGCCTGCCGCGAGGCGGCCGGCGCCTGCTGGTCGGTGATCGTGGTCAAGCACCGGCTGATCTTCTTCGGCACCTATCCCTATGACGAGCAGTGGCGCCCCTTCCTGGCCTGCGCGCTGTTCGTGGCGATGCTGGGCGCCAGCGGCGTGCGCGCCTTCTGGCGGCCCTGGCTGGCCGGCGCCTGGGCGCTGACGCTGGTCGGCATGGGCGTGCTGATGTGGGGCGGCGTCGCCGGTCTCAGCTATGTGCCGAACGACCGCTGGGGCGGTCTGCCGATCACGCTGATGCTGTCGGTCTTCTCCATCGCCATCGCCTTCCCGCTGTCGATCCTGCTGGCGCTGGGCCGCCAGTCGTCGCTGCCCGCCATCCGCACCTTCTGCGTCGGCTTCATCGAGACGATGCGCGGCGTGCCGCTGGTCAGCGTGCTGTTCATGGCGTCGGTGATGTTCCCGCTGTTCCTGCCGGAAGGCGTCACGGTGGACAAGCTGCTGCGCGCACTGGCCGGCATGACGCTGTTCACCGCCGCCTATCTGGCCGAAGCCGTGCGCGGCGGGTTGCAGGCGATCCCCAAGGGCCAGTACGAGGCCGCCGACGCGCTGGGCCTCAGCTACTGGCAGAAGACGGTGCTGATCGTCCTGCCGCAGGCTCTGCGCATCGTCATTCCGCCCATCGTCAACCAGTTCATCAGCGCCTTCAAGGACACCTCGCTGGTCACCATCGTCGGCCTGTACGACCTGTTGACCGCCGCCACCGTGGCGACGACCGACCCCGAATGGCGCCCCTACTTCGCCGAGGTCTATGTCTTCGCCGGGCTGATGTTCTGGATCTTCTGCTTCAGCATGTCGCGCTACAGCCAGTGGCTGGAGCGTCTGGCCAACCGCTACAACCGCCGCTGACCGGCTCTGGAGACCGAGCAATGACCGAGAACGCCATCATCGAACTCCGCAAGGTCGGCAAGTGGTACAACAGCTACCACGCGCTGCGCGACGTCAGCATCAGCATCGGCAAGGGCGAGAAGGTCGTCGTCTGCGGCCCGTCGGGCTCGGGCAAGTCGACGATGATCCGCTGCATCAACCGGCTTGAGGCGCACCAGACCGGCCACATCATCGTCGACGGCATCGAGCTGACCGACGACGTGAAGGCGGTGGAGAAGATCCGCCGCAAGGTCGGCATGGTCTTCCAGAACTTCAACCTGTTCCCGCACCTGACCGTTCTGCAGAACCTGACGCTGGCCCCGATCTGGGTCCGCGGCATGGCGAAGTCCGAGATCGAGGAAATCGCCATGATGTACCTGAAGCGGGTGCGCATCCCCGATCAGGCGCACAAGTTCCCTGGTCAGCTGTCCGGCGGCCAGCAGCAGCGCGTCGCCATCGCCCGCGCGCTGTGCATGCGGCCGGAGATCATGCTGTTCGACGAGCCGACCTCCGCGCTGGACCCCGAAATGGTCAAGGAGGTGCTGGACGTGATGACCGAGCTGGCGGGCGAGGGCATGACCATGGTCTGCGTCACCCACGAAATGGGCTTCGCCCGGCAGGTCGCCGACTCTATTGTCTTCATGGCCGAAGGCTCGATCATCGAGAGCGGGTCGCCGGCCGAATTCTTCGAGAACCCGAAAAGCGAGCGCACCCGCCAGTTCCTGGGCCAGATCCTGGAACATTGAGGCGGACCCACTGGCAGGGTGGGGCGAGGAAAAGGCGGACGAGACGGCCATGCCAGCGACCATTGCCATCACCGACGACGACGCGGTGACGCGCGAGACGCTGAAGTCCTACCTGACGGACGAGGGCTTCGACGTCCTGCTGGCCCGAAGCGCGGAGGAGCTGAAGGATCTGCTGGCGGCGACGGCGGTGGACCTCGTGCTGCTCGACATCCGGCTGCCGCGCCAGGACGGGCTGACCCTGACCCGCGAACTGCGCGCGGTGTCGGAGATCGGCATCATCCTGGTCAGCAGCCGGGCGGAGAAGCTGGACCGCATCATCGGGCTTGAGATGGGGGCCGACGACTACATCGCGAAGCCGTTCGAGCCGCGCGAGATCCTGGCGCGGGTGCGGAACCTGCTGCGCCGGCTGAAGGCGCCGGGCGACCAGCGCGACGACCGCCGGCGCTGCTTTTCCGGCTGGACGCTGTGGCTCGATCGCATGCGCCTGACCGATCCGCAGGGCAACCCGGTGCGGCTGACCGGCGCGGAGTTCGAACTGCTGTCGACCTTCGTCTGCAACCCCGGCCGGGTGATGAACCGCGACTATCTGCTGACGGCGACGACGCGGCGCAAGACCGACGCCACCGACCGCACCATCGACAGCCTGGTCCGCCGCCTGCGCCGCCTGATCGAACCCGACCCCGCCGACCCGCGCCTGATCGTCACCGTCCACGGCACCGGCTACCTCTTCGCCGGCGACGTGACGCAAGACGGGTGAGCACGCCCTCTCCCGCCCCGGGAGAGGGCTACAGCCACCGAACCCCGAGCAAACTCCCCCGTCGCTTCAGTCTTGCGGCGGCCACGCGCTCGGCAACCTGGGCCACGGAAATCGCGGAAATTTTTCGCGCGTTCCCGTGGCCCATTCTTTATGCACCGAAGCAGGCAACCGGCCTCTTCCGAAGTCAACCCGCCACACACGGTTGCTTTTCGTCTTGCAGCATTCCCCCATGGGAAAGTCATAGACCGCCCGTCTGCTCACGAAAGCCGTCTGACGTCTTTCCACCGGCATTCCCGCTTGTCTCAAATGCAAACCAAAAGACACGAGCTGTTCACAATTAGACGCTAAACCGTTCAAAGAGCCCTGCGACGATGTGCGCGTAGCAATCCGTGGAACCGTTTTTGTGGCGGCGGGGGGTTTGGGCATGACGGCGATCTCGACGAAAGCAGGCGTAACGGGCGGCACCCTGGACGACGGCGGCGCGCGCCACCGCTTCTGGACCCTGCGCCGCGCCATGGTGTCGGTGGTGGGCGTGCTGGTGGCGGCGCTGATCGCCAGCCAGGCCTGGGTGTCGCAACGCTACACCGACTTCGCGCTCGAAACCTTCGACAGCAGCGCGGCGGCGACCCTGCGGGTGCTGGCCAACGACCGCATCCGCAAGAACTACACGGAGTGGCTCCAGAACCACGCCAACGAATGGAGCCGCGATTCCTTCCTGGTCGACAGCATCAACCAGAAGGACCCGGCCAAGACGATGCTGGCGCTGAAGAACATCAACGCGCGGCCCGTGGTGGTCGACCGCGAGGTGCGGCTGGTCTCGGTCGCCGTCTATGACGCCGACATGGCCCGCATCGCCGCCACCGGCGGGGAGCAGGACAGCGTCGCCACCGTCGCCCCGCTGTTCGAGGCGCTGAAGTCGCGCGACATCGCCGACAAGCGCCGCCCGGCCAGCCTGCTGTGGCGCGACGGCCAGGGCCGGCCGCTGTTCAGCATGATCGTGCCCATCGGCGGCTTCCGCGTCCTGGGCTTCCTGGAGGTGGTGACCGATCCGCTGCCCGCCCTGTCCAGCCTGGGCGCCGTTCTCGACGCCGACATCCGCTTCACCGACGGCAAGGGTGGCGTGCTGTTCGAGGCCAAGGGCGGCGAGCCGTCGGCCCACGCGCAACTCTCCACCACCACCGTGTCGCTCGGCGGCGACGGCGGGCTGCCCTGGGCAACGGCGGAGATCTCGCGCGACGTGTCGGAGTTCGTCGGCGCGACGGAGGCTCTGCGAAACGACGCACTCAAAATGGTCGGCGCCTTCGCATTGGCCGTCGCCATCGCCGCCGCCCTGCTGCTGCGCGTCGCCGTCTTCGCCAACCTGCGCAAGTTCGCCCGCGCCATGGAGCAGATCGCCGCCGGCGACCTGTCCATCGAGATCCCCCGCACCGGCCGCGACGAACTGGCGGTGATGGCGACCGCGCTACGCCACCTGCGCGGCAGCGTGGAGCAGGTTCTGCTGATGAAGCGGATGGTCGACAGCAGCCCGGTGCCCACCGCCCTGCTCCGCACCGACGGCCAAGTAGGGTTCGTCAACCCCGCCGCCCGGACCTTCTGCGAGGCGCACGGCATCGACCCCGCCGGTCCCGACCTGCTGGCCCAGGGCCCGGACTTCACCGCCGACTGCACCGACCCGACCCGCCCGCCGATCCCGCGCCGCACCCTGACCGTGGGCGAGACGACGGTGGAGGCCCATGTCGACACCGTCTTCGACGACCAGGGCAACGTGCTGGGCAAGACCCTGTCCTGGACCGACGTGAGCGAGCAGATGCGCTCCGCCGCGCTCGCCCGCCAGCTGATGGAGGACGTGCATCAGGTGGCGTCCGGCGTCGCCACCCAGTCGGGCCAGCTGCGCGAGCTTGCCGACGCGCTGCGCCGGGAATCGGCCGGCACCATCGACAGCACGGTCAGCGCCGGCAGCTTCGTCGCCGAGAGCAACCGCAACGCCGCCACCTGCAACGACAGCGCCGGAACGCTGATGGACACCATCGGCACGGTCTCCAGCCTCGCGACCGAGGCGGCGGGCGTGGTCGGCGCCACGCTGGGCGAGCTGTCGGCCGCCCGCGAGGTGGTCGGCCAGCTGGGCGAGAACACCGAGCAGATCCGCCGCATCGTCGACGTCATCACCGGCATCGCCCACCAGACCAAGCTCCTGGCGCTGAACGCCACCATTGAGGCGGCGGCGGCCGGCGTCGCGGGCCGCGGCTTCGCCGTGGTGGCGGCGGAGGTGAAGAAGCTGGCGGAGGAGACCGCCAATGCCACGGTGCAGATCGCCAGTTCGGTCGGCGCCATCAACGGCAGCATCCAGAACACCGTCGGCACCTTCGCCCGCATCTCCGGCTCGGTCGAGCGCATCAACGAGGTGCAGGACCTGATCGGCGAAGCGGTGGCCCGCCAGACCGAATCCTCCACCGACATCCGCAACCGCGTCGGCGTGATCGCCGGCAACACGGGCGAGGTGGCGGCGCTGATCGACGGCGTCAGCGCCCAGGCGGCGCGCACCGGCGGCATCGCCGCCTCGTTGACCGAGACGGCGAACACGCTGGCCGAGGAAGCCGCTTCGCTGCATAGTCTGCTCGGCACGCTGCGCGCCGGGCAGGCGGCCTGACCCCGCCCGCCGCACAATGGCGGGGACTGGGACGGGCCAGGGGACGGACCGGGGAATGGGTGTCGGGATGCGGCTGCTGTTGCTTCTGCTGCTGGCGCTGGTGCTGGCCTCACCGGCGCTGGCTCCACCGGCCCAGGCCGAGGACGGCGACACACTGGAGCGCATCCACAGCCGCGGCTTCCTGATCTGCGGCCTGCGCAGCGGCGTCAGCGGCATCTCCTTCTCCGATCCGCAGGGGCATCTCGACGGCTTCCTGGTCGATGTCTGCCGGGTCTTCGCCGCGGCGACCCTGGGCAACGCCCAGGCGATCCGCGTCGTCCGCCTGCCGGAAAAGCCGCAGGAATTCCAGGCGGTCGAGAAGCACGAGGTCGACGTGGCGCTGACCACCACGACCTGGACCTTCAGCCGCGACCTGTCGCACGACATCGAATTCCTGATGCCGCTTCTGCATGACGGCCAGGGCTTCGCCATCCACGCAGACGGCGCGCCGCCGCCGCTCGACCGGCTCGGGCCGCGGACGGTCTGCGTCAAGACCGCCACCACCACGGTCCGCAACCTTGAGGACTATATCCGCAAGTCCGACCTGCCCTGGACGATCCGCACCTTCCAGACGCTGGACGAGGCGTTGCAGGCCTTCCTCGCCCATGAATGCGACCTGCTGACCACCGACCGCACGGTCCTGATCACCTCGCTGGCCGGCTACCGCCAGGCGGGGATGGGCATCACCATCTACCCCGACGTGATCTCGCGCGAGCCGCTGACGCCCTACATCGCGCGCGGCGACCGCAACTGGTACGACATCACCCGCTGGGTCCTCCACGCCATCGTGCTGGCCGACGCCAAGGGCGTCACCGCCGCCGACGTGCAGACCGGCCGCATCCCCGACGACCCCGAACTGCACCGCATGCTGGGCCACGCCGGCAACGTCGCCCGCACGCTGGGCCTGCCCGACGACTGGGCCCTGCAGGTGCTGGCGCAGGTCGGAAACTACGGCGAGATCTTCGACCGCAACCTCGGCACCCCCTACGGCATGGACCCCGGCCTGAACAAGCCCTGGACCGAGGGTGGGTTGCTGTACGCGCCGCCGTTCCGATGAAAACCTCCCTCTCCCGCCCCGGGAGAGGGAAGGGGCCCATGCGGAGCATGGGAAGGGTGAGGGGTAATCCAAGGAACCATGCGGTTCGGGATTCTTGCCCTACCCCTCACCCTCCCGCCTTCGGCGGGTCCCTCCCTCTCCCGGGGCGGGAGAGGGCATTTCTCTAAGCCGCCAGCGCCACGCCCAGATGGCGTTCCAGCAGCGCCGGATCGGCCTTCGCCTGCGCAGCCGACCCGGCATGCACCACCCGGCCGCGGTCGAGGAAGACCACGCGGTCGGCGAAGTCCAGCGCCCGGTCGACCTGCTGCTCCACCAGCAGGATGGTCATGTCCAGCTTCGACAGCGCCGCCATCAGCGTGTCGCAGATCACCGGCGCCAGCCCTTCCAGCGGTTCGTCGAGCAGCAGCACCGTCGGCTTGCCGAGCAGCGCGCGGGCGACCGACAGCATCTGCTGCTCGCCGCCCGACAGCTCGCCGCCGCCATTGCGCCGCCGTTCGCCCAGCCGGGGGAACAGCGCGTACGCCTCCTCCAGCGCCGAACGCGGACGGCCCTTCAACCCGGTGACGAGGTTCTCCTCCACCGTCAGGGATTTGAAGATGTCGCGCGTCTGCGGCACATAACCCAGCCCCGCCGCCGCCCGCGCCGAACTGCTCATCGTCCCCAGCTCCACCCCGTCCAGCCGGATGCTGCCGCCATGACGGGTGGTCTGGCCGACCAGCGTCGCCAGCGTCGTCGTCTTCCCCACCCCGTTGCGGCCGAGCAGCGCCAGCCGCCCGCCCGCCGGAACGCTGAGCGACACGCCGTCGAGGATCAGCGTCTTGCCGTAGCCGGCGCGCAGATCCGCCACCTCAAACGCTCCGACAGCTTCAGTGGGCATCGGCGCGGCTCCCCAGATAGACCTCGCGCACGCGCGGGTCGGCGACGATCTCCTTGGCGGTGCCGCTGCACAGCAGCCGCCCCTGCGCCAGCACGACGATGGTTCTGGCGAAGCGGAAGACGAGGTCCATGTCGTGCTCGATCATCAGCACCGCCAGATCCTTGGGCAGCCGGTCGATGGCGTCGAGGATGCGCTGGCTCTCCGAATGCGGCACGCCGGCCGCCGGCTCGTCGAGGATCAGCACCTTCGGCTTCATGGCCAGCGCCAGCGCGATCTCCAGCAGCCGCTGCTGCCCATAGGCCAGCGAGCCGACCGCCGAGTGCGCGACCTGCGTCAGCCCCATGGTGTCGAGCAGCCCCGTCACCTCATCGGCCAGCCCGGCCACCTTGGCGACGTTGGCGAACAGCCGGAAGGTGCGGCGGTCGCGCTGCAGCACCGCCAGCTCCAGATGCTCGCGCACCGTCATCGACTTGAACAGCCGCGCCACCTGAAAGCTGCGGATCAGCCCCAGCCGCACCCGCTCCGCCGCCGACAGTTTCGTGATGTCACGGCCGTCCAGCCGGATGGTGCCGGCGCTGGGCGGGATCACCCCGGTGACGAGGTTGACGAAGGTCGTCTTCCCCGCCCCGTTCGGCCCGATCAGGGCGCAGCGGTCGCCGGCATTCAGCGTCATGGAGATGTCGGACGACACTTGGAGGCCGCCGAAATTCTTGGACAACCCCTCGACTTCCAACAGTGCCGTCATGCCCGGTCCTCACCATTGTTTTGCGATGGGCCCCGCAGCAGCCCGCCCAGCCGCTCCACCCCCGAGGCGATGCCGCCGGGCAGGAACAGGACGATGCCGATCAGGAACAGGCCGATGAAACCCATCCAGTGGAAGGGGTCGCTGGCGGCCAGGATGTGGTGGATGCCCATGAAGGCCGCCGTGCCGATCACCGCGCCATAGAGCCGCCCGGTGCCGCCCAGCACCAGCATCACCAGCGCCTCCGCCGACCAGGGGAAGCCGGCGCTGTCCAGCCCGACGATGCCGCTGGTCACCGCGGTCAGCGCGCCCGCCACCCCGGCGAACACCCCGGCCACGCCATAGAGCACCACCAGATAGGATTTCGGCGACCCGCCGATGGCGGAGATCCGCAGGGGATCCTCGCTAACCCCGCGGCAGGCCAGCCCGAAGGGCGAGCGCACGATCCGCCGTGCCACCAGCAGCCCGACCACCAGCACCGCCAGCGCGAACAGGTAGGAGGTGCGACCATACATGTCGAAGCGGAACATCCCCAGCACCGGCGCCGGGTCGATGCCCGACAGCCCGTCGCTGCCGCCGGTCCAGTCGCGCGCCTTGTTGGCGACCTCCTGCACGATCTGCCCGACCGCGATGGTCAGCATCAGCAGGGTCAGCCCACGCGCGTGCAGGATCAGCGCGCCGGTCGCCAGCGCGATCAGCCCGCCGGCCAGCCCGCCGGCCGCCAGCATGACGAAGGGGTCGTTGTTCCAGTTGACCGCGACGATGCCGGCGGCATAGGCGCCGGTGCCGAACATCGCCGCCTGCCCCAGCGTGGCGATCCCGCCATAGCCGAGCACGAGGTCGAGCGACAGCACGAACAGGGCCGAGGCGGCGATGCGGGTCAGCAGCGCCAGATCGTCCGGCAGCAGCCAGAAGGCGGCCAGCCCGACCGCCGCGACCAGCGGAATGCCGATCCAGCCGAGATCGCGGCGGGCCGCCAAGGAAGTGCCCAGCGGGGTGCGTCGGGTCATGCTGCCGCCCTTGCTGTCGCCGTTCTCGTCCCGCTCGGCGACGCTCGTCATGCCGTCCTCCCTTTGAAGAAGCCGTGAGGCCAGCGGAACAGGATCAGGATCAGCGCGGCGTAGAAGAAGAACTCGCCGAAACTCGGGATCAAGTATTTGCCGGCGGTGTCGACGATGCCCAGCGCCAGCGCCGCCGCCGCCGAGCCGAAGATGCTGCCCGCCCCGCCGACCGCCACCACCGCCAGGAACAGCACGATGTAACGGATGGCATAATAGGGCTCCAGCGGCAGCAGTTCCGCCCCCAGCACCCCGCCCAGCGCCGCCAGCCCGGTGCCGAGCGCAAAGGTCGCCAGATAGAGCCGCTCGGTCCGGATGCCCAGCGCCGCCGCCATGGCGGGATCATCGACCGCCGCGCGCAGCCGGATGCCGAAATCGGTGCGCTCCAGCAGCCACCACAGCCCCAGCAGGGTCGCCGCCCCGGCGGCGATCACGAAGGCGCGGTGGGTCGGGATCGCCTTCGGACCCAGCTCCACCGTGCCGGTCAGCAGCTCCGGCAGCGGAATGCGCTTCAGCGTCGGGCCGAACAGGTAGTTGATGCCGGCGACGATGACGAAGGTCAGCCCGATGGTCAGCAGCACCTGCGCCAGTTCGTTGGCCGAGCCGTAGATACGGCGGTAGAGCAACCGTTCCAGCGGCAGCGTCGCCAGCACCGTCAGCGCCACCGCCACCACCAGCGCCGCCGCATAGGGCAGGCCTGCCTCCTGCGCCGCATAGGACGCGACATAGCCGCCGACCATGGCGAAGGCGCCATGCGCCAGATTGACCACCCGCATCAACCCCAACGTCACCGACAGCCCGACGGAGATGATGAAGAGGATCATGCCGTAGGCGACCCCATCGACGGCGATCCCGAACATGGTTTCCATGATGTGCGTCCGTCTGCGCTGTTTCCGGTGCCCCCTCCCTAACCCTCCCCCGCTTTCAGCGGTGGAGGGGACTACCGCCGCTCCGCATAAGGCACCCTCTCCCGCCAAAGGCGGGGGAGGGTTGGGGAGGGGGCACCCTCACCACCACGCCAGCTTCAAAGATCCCCCCTCACTTCGCCAACTTGTACCCATAGTCCGGCTGCTTCGGGAACGCCTGCTTCTCGACATTCTCCAATTTGCCGTCGACCTTCTCCACCGTGCGCAGATAGATCGTCTGGGTGACGTGGCGGCTGTCCGGGTCGATGGTCAGCGGCCCGCGCGGGCTTTCCCAGCTCATGCCCTTCACCGACTCCACCGCCTTGGCGCCGTCGATCTTGCCGCCGCTGTTCTTGATCATCTGATAGATGACGTGCGTGCCGTCATAGGCGCCGACCGAGGTGAAGGTGACGCTGTCGACCGAGCCGAACATCTCCTTGTGCTTGGCGACGAAGGCCTTGTTCATCGCCGAATCATGGGCGCGGCTGTAGTTGAAGCTGGTGGTGATGCCCAACGCCGCGTCGCCCAGCGCCGGCAAATCCGGTTCCTGGGTCAGGTCGCCGGGGCCGAAGAACTTGATGCCCGCCGCCCGCAGCCCGGTGTCGTTGAAGGCCTTGGCGAAGGCCAGCGTCGCCGGCCCGGCCGGCAGGAAGGCATAGACGGCCTCGGCGCCCGAATCCTTGATCCGCTGCATGAAGGGCGCGAAGTCGTTGGACTTCAGCGGCATGCGGATGGTGTCCACCACCGTGCCGCCATTCTTCTCGAAGGTGGTCTTGAAAGCGGCCTCGCCGTCGATGCCGGGGCCATAGTCGCTGACCGCCGACACCGCCTTCCTGATGCCCTGCTTGGCCATATATTCGGCCAGCGGCACCGTGTTCTGCCACAGGGTGAAGGAGGTGCGGACATAACGCGGCGACTTCTCCGTGATGGCGGAGGTGGCGGCGTTGAAGATGACGCAGGGGATGTTCGCCTCGTCGATCAGCGGGGCGACGGCCAGCGCGTCCGGCGTGAAGAAATAGCCGGCGAGGAAGGACACCTTGTCCTTGACGATCAACTCTTGGGACAGCGCCTTGCTTTGTGACGGGTTCGGCTGGTCGAGGTCCTTGTAGATGAACTCCACCGTGTCGTTGCCGACGGTCTTGCCATGTTCGGCCTGATAGACCTCGATCGCTTCCTTGAAGCTCTTGCCGACCACGCCGAACGGCCCGGAGAAGGGCGCCACGACGCCGACCTTGATGGTGGCGGCGCCGGCCGGACCGGCCGCCAGCGCCAGACCGAACGCCGCACCCAGCAGCGCGTTGCGCAGAGTCCTCGTCATTGTCCCTCCCACATGTGACCATATGCCGGCGCCGGAACTCCCAATCGCTGGGTCCCGGTCATTGACTGTTGTGCCAACCGTACTGAGGGACGGACGAACCGTCAAGTGCGATATTTGATGTAACGTTCTATAATCGCACAAAATCAGCTTTCCATCTAATATGTTGGTACAAAACGATTTTCAGTCAATACGCCATGTACAGCGCCGCACAAAGCTCATGTTGCGGCGCAATAAGGGCGATAAACGCCCCACATTTGCCGTTTTCGACCTTGACACCAAGCCGTCGCCGTCGCCACTCTGTGCGTAAAGATGAATGTTCGTGCGGTTTTCGCGCATTCGGGAGGTCATATGGCGAAGATCACGCCCCTGCGCGAGGCGGTGGCGAGCCTCGTGCAAGACGGCGACACCGTCGCCCTGGAAGGATTCACCCACCTGATTCCCCATGCCGCCGGGCACGAGATCATCCGGCAGGGCCGGCACGACCTGACGCTGGTGCGCATGACGCCGGACCTGATCTACGACCAGATGATCGGCATGGGCTGTGCCGCGAAGCTGATCTTCTCCTGGGGCGGCAATCCCGGCGTCGGTTCCCTCCACCGCTTCCGCGATGCGGTCGAGCAGGGCTGGCCGCACCGGCTGGAAATCGAGGAGCACAGCCATGCCGGCATGGCCAACGCCTATGTCGCCGGCGCCTCCAACCTGCCCTTCGCCCTGCTGCGCGGCTACACCGGCTCCGACCTGCCGAAGGTCAACCCGAACATCCGCTTCATCGAATGCCCCTTCACCGGGGAGAAGCTGGCCGCCATCCCCTCCGTCCGCCCGGACGTGACGGTGATCCACGCCCAGAAGGCCGACCGCCGCGGCAACGTCCTGCTCTGGGGCATCCTCGGCGTCCAGAAGGAGGCGGTGCTGGCCGCCAAGCGCTCCATCGTCACGGTGGAGGAGATCGTCGACGATCTGGAGGCTCCGCCGAACGCCTGCGTGCTGCCGAGTTGGGCGCTCTCCGCCGTCTGTCCCGTCCCCGGCGGCGCCTATCCGTCCTACGCTCAAGGCTATTCGGAGCGCGACAACCGCTTCTACAAGGCGTGGGACCCCATCGCCCGCTCGCGCGACGACTTCCGCGCCTGGATGCAGCGCCATGTGCTGGACACCGACGATTTCGCCGGCTTCCGCCGCATGCTGGCCGAAAGCATGAAGGAGGCCGCGTGATGAGTGCAGCCCCTCTCGACTTCACCGCGACCGAGATCATGACGGTGGCGGCCAGCCGCCTGCTGAAGGACGGCACCGTCTGCTTCGTCGGCATCGGCCTGCCCTCCACCGCCGCCAACCTCGCCCGGCTGACCCATGCGCCCGAGGTGGTGCTGATCTATGAATCCGGCCCGATCGGCGCCAAGCCGACGGTGCTGCCGCTGTCGATCGGCGACGGCGACCTCGCCCTGACCGCCGACACCGTGGTCGGTACGCCGGAGATCTTCCGATACTGGCTGCAGGGCGGGCGGATCGACGTCGGCTTCCTCGGGGCCGCGCAGGTCGACCGCTTCGCCAACATCAACACCACCGTCATCGGCCCCTATGACGCACCCAAGGTGCGGCTGCCCGGTGCCGGCGGTGCGCCGGAGATCGCCTCCCAGGCCAAGGAGGTCTTCATCGTCCTGAAGCAGAACCCGAAGGCCTTCGTCGCCAAGCTGCCCTTCGTCACCTCCGCCGGTTACCTCGACGGCTTTGAGGCGCGGGCCAAGGCCGGCATCCCCGGCGCCGGGCCGACCGCGGTCATCACCGACCTCGGCATCCTCACCCCCGATCCGGTGAGCAAGGAGCTGACCCTGACCGGCATCCACCCCGGCGTGACGGTGGAGCAGGTGAAGGCCGCCACCGGCTGGGACCTGAAGATCTCGCCCGACCTGAAGACCACCGAAATCCCGGACGCCGGAACCCTGACGGCGCTCCGCGACCTCCAGGCCCGCACCGCCGCCGCGCACGGGCAATCTGGCGGAGAAGGATAAAGCAATGCGTGACGCTTACATCTGCGACGCCATCCGCACCCCCATCGGCCGCTATGCCGGAGCCTTGTCATCGGTGCGCACCGACGATCTCGGCGCCGTGCCGATCCGCGCCCTGATGCAGCGCAACCCCTCGGTCGACTGGGCCGCGGTGGACGACGTCATCTATGGCTGCGCCAACCAGGCGGGCGAGGACAACCGCAACGTCGCCCGCATGGCAGCATTGCTGGCCGGCCTGCCCGACGCGGTGCCGGGGACGACGATGAACCGGCTCTGCGGCTCCGGCCTCGACGCGCTCGCCACCGCCGCCCGCGCCATCAAGGCGGGCGAGGCCGAGCTGATGATCGCCGGCGGGGTGGAAAGCATGAGCCGCGCCCCCTTCGTCATGGGCAAGGCCGACACCCCCTTCTCCCGTCAGGCCGAGATCTTCGACACCACCATCGGCTGGCGCTTCGTCAACCCGGCCATGAAGGCGGCCTATGGCACCGATTCGATGCCGGAGACGGCGGAGAACGTCGCCGACGACTGGAAGATCGCCCGCGCCGACCAGGACGCCTTCGCGCTGCGCAGCCAGGAGCGCGCCGCCCGCGCCATCGCCGACGGCAGCATGGCCCGCGAGATCGTCCCCGTCACCATCCGCACCCGCAAGGGCGAGACAATGGTGACGACCGACGAGCATCCCCGCGCCACGACCATCGAGGCGCTGTCGGCCCTGAAGCCGATCGTCCGCCCCGGCGGGACGGTGACCGCCGGCAATGCGTCCGGCGTCAATGACGGCGCCGCCGCGCTGCTGATCGCCTCCGAAGCGGCGGTGAAGCGTTTCGGCCTGACCCCGCGCGCCCGCATCCTCGGCGGCGCCACCGCCGGCGTCCCGCCGCGTGTCATGGGCATCGGCCCGGTCCCCGCCACCCGCAAGCTGCTGGAGCGTCTCGGCCGCAGCATCGCCGACATCGACTTGATCGAACTGAACGAGGCCTTCGCCGCCCAGGGTCTTGCCGTGCTGCGGGAGCTTGGCCTGCCCGACGACGCCGCCCATGTGAACCCGCAAGGCGGCGCCATCGCGCTCGGCCATCCGCTCGGCATGAGCGGCGCCCGTCTGGCGACCACCGCGCTCTACCAACTCGAACAGTCCGGCGGCCGGACGGCGCTCTGCACCATGTGCATCGGCGTCGGTCAGGGCATCGCGGTGATGATCGAGCGGGTGTAGCCTCAGGCTTCGAATGCCCCCTCCCCAACCCTCCCCCACCTGCGGTGGGAGAGGGAGTTAAGCGCAAGAGCGGCGGAGTTCCCTCTCCCGCGAAGCGGGGGAGGGTTAGGGAGGGGGCAAAAAACATCACCGCCCAATAACCGTCAGCGGAAGCCCCCATGCCCTTCATCGAAGCCGCCGGCATCACCCAGCACTACGACCTGACCGGCCCGGCCGACGCGCCGGTGCTGCTGTTCGCCAACTCCATCGGCACCAGCTTCCACATCTGGGACGCCGTGGTGCCCCTGCTGTCGCAGCGCTACCGCATCCTGCGCTACGACATGCGCGGCCACGGCCTGACCCAGGTGACGCCGGTCACCGACGATGCCGGCTACAGCATGGACCTTCTGGCCGACGACGCCGCCGGCCTGCTCGACGCGCTGGGCATCGAACGCGCCCATGTCTGCGGCCTGTCGATTGGCGGCATGATGGCGCAGCGCCTTGCCGTCAAGGCGCCCGGCCGAATCCACGGTCTGATCCTGTGCGACACCGCCGGCGTTATCGGCCCGCAATCGGTCTGGACCGACCGTATCGCCGCCATCCGCGCCCGTGGCATGACCGCGATTTCCGACGGGGTGATGGCCCGCTGGTTCACGCAAGCCTTCCGTGACGGCCGTCCCGACCAGATCCGCGGCTACACCGCCATGGTCGCCCGCACCACCGAGGACGGCTATGTCGGCTGCTCGATGGCGATCCGCGACGCCGACCTGCGTGCCGCCAACGCCGCCATCACCGCCCCCACCCTGGTGATCTGCGGCGAGCATGACGTCGCCACCCCGCCCGACTCCGCCCGCGAGTTGGCTTCCGGCATTCCCGGCGCCCGCTTCGAGCTGCTGCCCGGCGCCGCCCACATCCCCGGCGTCGAAAAGCCGGCGGAGCTGGCCGCCCTGATCGACGGCTTCCTGAGGGACCTCTGATGGACGACCTGGATATGAAGGACAGGGATCTCTACGACCGCGGCATGGCGGTGCGCCGCTCGGTGCTGGGCGACGCCCATGTCGACCGCTCGCTGGAGCGCGCCACCGGGTTCGATGCCGATTTCCAGGAGTTCATCACCAAGACCGCCTGGGGCCAGATCTGGACCCGGCCAGGCCTGGACATCCGGACGCGCAGCATGCTGACCATCGCCATGCTGGCGGCGCTGGGCAAGGATGGCGAACTGAAGCTGCACATCCGCGCCACCCGCAACACCGGCGTCACCCGCGACGAGGTGAAGGAAATCCTGATGCAGGCCGCCGTCTATGCCGGCGTCCCCGCCGGAAACCACGCCATGGCGCT
Source organism: Azospirillum sp. TSO5 (assembly GCF_003116065.1). Taxonomy (NCBI): domain Bacteria; kingdom Pseudomonadati; phylum Pseudomonadota; class Alphaproteobacteria; order Rhodospirillales; family Azospirillaceae; genus Azospirillum; species Azospirillum sp. TSO5. Next base: position 82,221 of record NZ_LGQY01000018.1, read on the forward strand.
GGCCCGCGCCGTTTATGCCGAGATGGATGAAGAGGACGCCCGGAAAGGGTAAAAAGCCATGACCGCCATCCACCATGCCGACCCGCTGCTCGACCCGCTCTTCACCAGCGACGCGGCGGCCGACGCTTTCTCCCCGACCGCAAGGCTGCAGGGCATGCTGGATTTCGAGGCGGCGCTGGCGCGGGCGGAGGCGGCTGTCGGCGTCATCCCCTCGCACGCCGTCCCGGCCATCGAGGCGGCGTGCAAGGCCGACCTCTACGACCTGACCGCGCTGGGGGCGGAGGCGGCGCTGGCCGGCAACACCGCGATCCCGATGGTCAAGCACCTGACCCGCGCGGTGAAGGCCGCCGACGAGGAATCCTCCCGCTACGTCCACTGGGGCGCTACCAGCCAGGACGCCATGGACAGCGGCCTGATGCTTCAACTGCGCCGCTTCCTCGTCGGACTCGACGCCGATCTGGCAGCCTTTGCCGACGGCTTGGCCGACCTCGCCGACCGCCACCGCGCCACGCCGATGGTCGCCCGCACCTGGCTGCAGCACGCCCTGCCCACCACCTTCGGCCTGAAGGCCGCCGGCTGGCTCGACGCGCTGGGCCGCGACCGCCAGCGCATCGCCGCCGCCCGCAACCGCCTCGCCCTGCAATTCGGCGGCGCCGCCGGCACGCTTGCCGCATTGGGTGACGCCGGCCCGGCGGTGGCGGAGGCTCTGGCGAAGGAGTTGGACCTCCCCCTGCCCGCCCTGCCCTGGCATGCCAGCCGCGACCGCATCACCGAACTGGCCTCGGCCCTCGGCATCCTCGCCGGCACACTGGGGACGCTGGGCCGCGACATCTCGCTGATGATGCAGATGGAGGTCGCCGAAGCCTTCGAGCCGAGCGCCCCCGGCCGCGGCGGCTCCTCCACCATGCCGCACAAGCGCAACCCGGTGTCCTGCGCCATCCTGCTCTCCACCGCCATCCGCGCTCCCGCCCTGGTCGGCGGTCTGCTGGCGGCGCAGGTGCAGGAGCATGAACGCGGCCTCGGCGGCTGGCATGCCGAGTGGCAGGCGCTGCCCGACCTCTGCCGCCTCGTCGCCGGCGCCGCCCGCCACGCCCGCGAGACCATCGCCGGCCTGACCATCGATGCCGAGCGCATGCGCGCCAACCTCGACCTGACCCGTGGCCTGATCCTGGCGGAGGCGGTGACCATGGCTCTCGGTGACCGCATGGGTCGCATGGCCGCCCATTCCCGCGTGGCCGACGCCAGCCGCCGCGCATCCTTCTCCGCCCGCCCCCTGCGCGACGTGCTGGCCGAGGATGCCGAAGTGGTCCAGGCGCTGGGCGCTGACACCCTCGACCGCCTGTTCGACCCGCTGAACTACACCGGCTCCGCCTCCCACTTCATCGACCGCGTTCTGGACAACCATAAGCAAACACAAGGTCGGCAAAGCTGACCGTTCCCAAGGAGGGCCCCCCAAGATGGACACAGCCGTTCAGGAGTCGGAGGGCGATTTCAGCCCCCGCGATTGGGCGCAACACCCGCCCTACCTGTCGCCGCTCTACAAATCGACGGTGCTGCGCTCGCCGTCCAAGCCGCTGATCCCGATGAAGCAGTGCCTGTCGGTGCGCAGCGGCCCGGTGTTCGGCCATGACAGCGTCGATCCGCTCGACAACGACCTGACCAAGAACGGCCGCGTCAACGGCGAGCCGATCGGCGAGCGCATGATCGTCACCGGCCGCGTGCTGGACGAGAGCGGCCGGCCGGTGCCGCACACGCTGCTGGAGATCTGGCAGGCCAACGCCTGCGGCCGCTACGTCCACCGCTGGGACCAGCATGACGCGCCGCTCGACCCCAACTTCTTCGGCGCCGGCCGCTGCATCACCGATGCGGAGGGCCGCTACCGCTTCACCACGATCAAGCCCGGCGCCTATCCCTGGGGCAACCACCACAATGCATGGCGCCCGGCCCACATCCATTTCTCGCTGTTCGGGCCGTCCTTCCTGACCCGTCTGGTCACCCAGATGTATTTCCCCGGCGATCCCCTGCTGCCGCTCGACCCCATCTACAACGGGGTGCCGGAGGGCGCGCGCGAGTTGCTGGTCTCCCGCTTCTCCATCGACGTGACCGAACCGGTGTGGGCGCTCGGCTATGAATTCGACATCGTCCTGCGCGGCCGGCAGGCCACGCCGATGGAGGGCTGACCCGAGATGACCACGATGCTGAAACAGACCCCGTCCCAGACCGTTGGGCCCTATTTCGCCTATGCCTGGACCCCGGAACTCTACGGCCGCCGCCCGCTGGCGACCAACCGGCTGGCCACCCGCGACATGCCGGGCGAGCACATCCGCATCGAAGGCGTCGTCTATGACGGCGACGGTGCGCCGATCCGCGACTGCGTGGTGGAGATCTGGCAGGCCGGCGCCGACGGCAAGCACGCCCCCGGTGCGGCAGGCTTCGGCCGCTGCGGCACCAACGACGCCGGCTACTATTTCTTCGACACGGTGAAGCCCGGCGTCTGCGAGACCGGCCACGCCCCGCACATCGCGGTGACGGTGTTCGCCCGCGGCATGTTGAGTCACGCCTTCACCCGCCTGCACTTCTCCGACGAGACGGCGGCGAACGCGACGGACCCGGTGCTGACGACCGTCCCCGCCGACCGCCGCGACACCCTGATCGCCCAGCGCGCCGAAGTGCCGGGCGGAGTCGTCTACCGCTTCGACATCCGCCTGCAGGGCGAGGGGGAGACGGTGTTTTTTGACTGTTGAGGTGAACTCAGGCCGCCGGGTGCCCCCTCCCCATCCCTCCCCCACCGAAGTGGGGGAGGGATGGGGAGGGGGCATCGTCAGCCGACACCCCCGACACCCCTCACCCCTCGCGGATCGTCGCCACGAAGCGCTGCACTTCGGTCCGCAGCTGCGCCGACTGGTGCGACAGCGTGTCGGCCGCCGCCCGCGCCTGGGCGGCCATGCTGCCGGTTTCGCTGGCGGCGCGGGTGACGCCCTCGATGTTGGTCGACACCTCGCGGGTGCCGGCGGCGGCCTGCTGAACGTTGCGGCTGATCTCGCGGGTCGCCGCCCCCTGCTCCTCCGCCGCGGCGGCGACGGCGGTGACCGTCTCGCTGATGCCGACGATGGTGCGGCCGATGGCCTGGATGGCGCCGACGGCACTGCCGCTGACCGACTGGATCTCGGCGATCTGGGCGGCGATCTCCTCCGTCGCCTTGGCGGTCTGGCTGGCGAGGTTCTTCACCTCCTGCGCCACGACGGCGAAGCCCTTGCCGGCCTCGCCCGCCCGCGCCGCCTCGATGGTGGCGTTCAGCGCCAGCAGGTTGGTCTGGCCGGCGATCGACTGGATCAGGTTCACCACGTCGCCGATCTTCTGCGCCGCTTCGGCCAAGCCGGCGACGGTGCCGTTGGTCTTCTCGACCTCGCCCACCGCGTCGTTCGCCATGCGCGACGAGGCGGCGATGCGCTGGTTGATCTCCTCGATGGAGTGGGCCAACTCCTCCGCCGCGGCGGCCACCGTCTGCACGTTGCTGCTGGCGACATCGGCGGCGCTGGCGACGGCGGAGGCCTGCGCGTTGGTCTGCTCGGCGATGGCCGACAGCCCTTCCGAATCGGTGCGGATCAGCTCCGCCTGCTCGGTCACGCTGGCGACCACGCCGCCGACCGTGCCCTCGAACCGGTCGGCCATGCGGGCCAGATCCTGCCTGCGCCGTTCGGCGGCCTGCGCCTCGTCCCGGCGGCGCTGCTCCTCCATCTCGGCGACGCGGCCGGCATTCTCCTTGAACAGCTGCAGCGCCTTGTTGATCGACCCAATCTCGTCGGCGCGGTCGCGGTCGCGCACCTCCACGTCCTGCCGGCCGGCGGTCAGCGCCTCCACCGTCGCGATGATCCGGCGCAGCGGCGTGCCGACGATGGTCCGGGTCGACAGCCACAGCGCCAGCAGCAGGCCGGCGGTCAGCAGCACGGCGCCGATTGCGATGAAGTTGCGCAGCTCGACCTTCGGCACTTCGACCTGATTCATCGGCAGATTGATCAGCACCGACCAGGGCGTGCCGGTGTCGCCGATGTCGACCGGCTGGAACAGCTGCTTGACATCGGTCTTCAGGCTGGCCGACACCGAGAAATGGGCGAAGGGCTTGCCGTCGCGGATGGCGGGCAACGCCTCCTTCAGCCGTTCGTTGGTCTGCAGGATCGACTTGCCCATATGGTCGGCGTTGCTGTAGCCGGCCCACAGGCCGCCGTTGGAGATCAGGAAGACCGACCCCGTCCCGAAGGGCTTCGCCGTCTTCAGCTCGTTCCAGATCTCGTCGGTGGCGATGTCGACGCCGGCGACGCCGACGAACTTGCCGCCTTCCATGATCGGAACCACCAGCGACACCATCAGGATGGTCTTGCCGGCCACCACATAGCTGTAGGGTTCGACGATCACCTCCTTACCGGTGCGCTTGGCCTGCTGGTAATAGAGGCCGTCGGGGCCGGGATCGTCATAGGCGGTCAGCGCCTCCAGCTGGACCTTGCCGCTGCCGCGGTTCCAATAGGAAATGAAGCGGCCGCTGGCGTCGCTGCCGGCGCTGTTGACGAAGTCGGAGTCCTTGCCGTCCAGCGCGTTCGGCTCCATGCCGACCCACACGCCGATCAGGGTGGGATTGCTCTCCAGCAGGCTTTTCAGCCAGTCGTTCAGCTTGGCGCGGTCGGTGACGCCGCTGCGTTTCAGGCTCAGCAGGGTGGTCCGCATCAGGCGGCTGATGTTCATGGCGTCGTTCAGGCGCCGCTCGACGGTTTCGGCATGGAATTTGCCGAGTTCGTCCCCGACCTTGAAGGACAAGGCGTCGGTATCGGCCCCGCTCTTGGCGGAGATCACGACCGTGCCGATCCCCAGCCCGACCAGCAGAACCACGCCGATCGCCAAAACCAGTTTGGTCACCAAAGGCAACTTCTTGAACATCGATGATCCCCACGACATACCCGGACAAGGGTCCGACACCCCCGACCGACTGTCGCGCAGTTCTGTTAAATTCAAGTAAATTAATTGCTAATATATCTGCCATCCCAACAGATGAAGAGAGAAACGTTAAAAATGGCAGACGCTCATACCTTGGTCTGAAAATTCATACTTTAGGACCGGCACCCAAATCTTTCGGGCACATACAACCTTCACTCCGCGATATAAAGAAAAAGGGGCGGACCGGTCGTCCCGGTCCGCCCCCTTCACGACATCCGCAGGCGTCGCCTGTGATTACTTCCGGGCGGCGGTGATGGCGGCCTGCAGGTCCTTCAGCACCTCGGCACCGCCGTCGGCGGCGTACTTGTCGAAGGCCGGCTTGACCATCTCGCGCATGCGGTCCAGCTCGGTCGGGCTCAGCTCGTTGATCTGCATGCCCTTTTCCTTCAGGTAGGCCACGCTCTGGGCCGAGGCCTCGCGGCTGTCCTTGCGCTCGAAATCGCGCGAGGCGACGGCGGCCTCGTTCAGGATCTTCTTCTCGTCCGCCGACAGGCCATCGTACCAGCGCTTGCTGGCCAGCATGATCCACGGGCTGTAGACGTGGCGGGAAATGGTCAGGTACTTCTGGACTTCATAGAACTTGGACGACTGGATGGTGGTGACCGGGTTCTCCTGGCCGTCGACCGTGCCGGTCTCCAGCGCGGTGAACAGTTCGGAGAAGGCCAGCGGCACCGCGTTGGCGCCGAAGCGGTTGAACATGTCGATGTAGACCGGGTTCTGCATCACGCGCAGCTTGATGCCGCCCATGTCCTCGACCTTGGTGATCGGGCGCTTGCTGTTGGTCAGGTTGCGGAAACCGTTCTCCCAATAGACCAGACCGACCAGCCCCTTGTCGTTCAGCGACTTCAGCAGCTTCTCGCCGAACGGGCCGTCCAGGACGGCGTCGGCTTCCTTCTCGTTGTTGAACAGGAAGGGCAGGTCATAGACGCCGAAATCCTTGACGATGCCGACCAGCGTGGCCGTGGAGCCGACCATCATCTCCTGCGCGCCGCCGATCAGGGCGTTCTGCATCTGGATGTCGCTGCCCAGGCTGGCGTCGCCGAAGCCCTTCAGCTTGAGCTTGCCGCCGCTGCGCTTGGACAGTTCCTCGGCGAAATACTTCACCGCCCGGCCCTGGTTGCTGCTCTCCGACAGGCCATAGCCGAAGCGGATGATGCGGGTCTTCACGTCCTGGGCGGCGGCGGTGATCGGGGCGAGCAGGGCGGCGGCGATGCCGGTGGCGAGCAGCAGTTTGCGGAACATGGGTGTCGAACTCCCTTGAGGTCTGGTGTTTCGTTCTGGTTGGTTTTGCTAACGCGTCAGTGGAACATGTGCAGCGGCATGGTGACGATCTCCGGCACGGCGATCAGCAGGCCGAGCAGGACGATGTAGGTGAGCAGGAAGGGCCAGATGCCCTTGGTGGCGCTTTCCAGCGAGATGCGGGCGACGCCGCACACCACGTTCAGCACCGTGCAGACCGGCGGATGGATCAGGCCCAGCGTGCCGATCAGGACGAACATCACGCCGAAATAGGTCGGATCGATGCCGGCCTTGATCGCCAGCGGGGTCAGCACCGGACCCAGAACCAGGATGGTCGGCGTCAGGTCCATCACCGTGCCGACGGCCAGCAGCAGGAAGGCGATGGCCAGCATCAGCAGCTTGGGATGGCTCATCAGCGGCGCCAGCAGCTCCGTCATCTGCTGCGGCAGATCGGCCAGCGTCACCATGTAGGACGACACCAGCGCGGCGGCGCACAGGAACATGACGGTGCTGGTGGTGCGCGCCGCCTGGACCAGCAGCGGGACCAGCTGCGGCAGCGTGACCTGACGGTAGACGAACAGCGCGACGAACAGCGAATAGACGGCGGCGACCACCGCGGCCTCTGTCGGCGTGAAGATGCCGCCGCGCAGGCCGCCGATGATGATGACCGGCAGGGCCAGCGCCCAGATGCCGTCGCCCAGCGCCTTCAGCCGCTCCCGCCCGCTCGCCTTCGGCTGCAGCTTCACCGTCATGTCGCGGCAGACGAAGACCCACGCGCAGACCAGACCGATGCCCATCAGCAGGCCGGGGACGATGCCGCCCATGAACAGCGCGCTGATCGAGGTGTTGGTGGTCACGCCGAAGATGATGAAGGGCATACTGGGCGGGATGATCGGGGCGATGATGCCGCCCGACGCGATCAGACCGGCAGAGCGCGGCACCGGATAGCCGTGGTCGCGCATCATCGGGATCAGCAGGGTCGCCAGCGCGGCGGTGTCGGCGATGGCCGAGCCCGACAGGCTGGCCAGCATCACCGAGGCGCCGATGGTGACGTATCCCAGACCGCCCTTGATGTGGCCGACCAGGCTGACCGCCAGGTTGATGATGCGCTGGGAGATGCCGCCGGCGTTCATCAGCTCGCCGGCCAGGATGAAGAAGGGCACCGCCATCAGCGGATAATTGTCGGCGCCGCTCAGCATGTTCTGGGCGACCAGTTGGGCGTCGAAGAAGTCGAGGTGGACCATCAGCGCGACGCCGGTCAGCATCAGCGCGAAGGCGATGGGCATGCCGAGCAGCATGAAGCCGAACAGCGAGCCCAGGAAAATGGTGAGCGTCATGGCGGCGTCTCCGTCCGCAGGAAGTCTTCTGGTCTGGGCTCAGTGCTTGGCGACGGCAGGGCTGCCGTGGCCGGGTGCCGGCGGGGCCACGGCGGGGCCGTGCGATTCCGGATGGTCCAGCATGGTGTCGGGGTCGCCGGGGACGCGGGCGCCCGGCTGGTTGGTGACGATCCGCCACAGGTTCGCCAGCACGGTCAGCGCCATGGCGATGGCCGGGAAGAAGCCCGCCGCCGCATAGAAGGCCATGGGGAAGCGCAGCACGGTGGAGAAGGTCTCCATGCCGATCAGCAGCTGGATCCAGCTTCCCTGCACGAACAGCCACAGGGCGTACAGCATCATCAGGTGCGCGATCACCGCGCAGGCCCGGCGGACCTTGGCCGGCAGGCGGCTCTGCAGGATCTCCAGCCCCAGATGCCGCTGGTGGCGCAGCGCCACGGTGGCGCCCAGGAACACCAGCCAGACGAACATCAGCCGCGCGATCTCTTCCGCCGCGACGATGCCGCTGTTGAAGACATAGCGCAGGACGACGTTGCCGAAGACGAGACCGACCATGACCGCCAGCATCAGCGCCATGATCCATTCGGTGACCCGCTCCAGCAGATCAGCAACGCGCTTCATGCGTTCCTCCCAAAACAATCACCGCCGGTCAGGCGGGCATGCGCATCGGCGACGATGGCCTCGGCCGGCAGCGTCACCTCGTAGGACAGCACCGGTTCGTCGGCCGCCGGCATCTCCAGATCGGCGAACTGGCTGTCGACCAGCGCCATCGGCATGAAATGGGCGGTGCGCGCCCCCATGCGCGAGGCGATCAGCGCCTTGTCGCCGTGCAGATGCAGGAACACCACCCGTTTGCAGTCGCCGCGCAGGCGGTCGCGATAGCGCCGCTTCAGCGCCGAACAGGCGACCACCAGCCCCCTGCCCTCGCGGTCGGCATCGGCGATGAAGCCGGCCAGCGTGCCCAGCCAGCCGTCGCGGTCGGCGTCGGTCAGCGGGATGCCGGCCGACATCTTCTCGATGTTGGCGGGCGGGTGGTGGGCGTCGCCCTCGATGAATTCATGGCCCAGGGCCAGGGCCAGGGTCTGGCCGACGCTGGACTTGCCGCAGCCGGCCACGCCCATCACCACGACGATCAGCGGCCGGGCACCGTCCGGTTCTTCGGACGGCGGTTGGGGCTGAGGGGCGTTCATGCCGGGGGACGGCGCGATGGAGGGACCGTTCATGAGGCTCATATTCCCGAATACCGGTGCGGGACGGCGTCCGCGACCAGGGTCGCGGCGGGCCACGCACTGACAAGGTTATGTTAGCGCTATCATTCGCGGGTCACTGAGAGGTCTACGACCATGGAGGCCGGACTGCACGGATGACGCCGAGACGAGTTGCTGATACTGTTAGCGCTAACCTTGACGCGCGTAAAGAGTTTTGTTTGAGTTGCGGACAAACTGATCGGGGATGGCCGCGGGTTGCAGGCTTAAGCTCTGCATGGCATGCGGCTGTTGCCGAGAATGCTACACATCGGTGACCGGCCGGCCCGCGCGACCTTCCGTCGCGCCGGCCGGACTCGGATCGCCGGAATTGAAAGGACGAAGCCCTGTGACGACCCGTGGCGGTGATCGGCCAGCATCCTCGGCGGTTAAGACGCGCAAGCCGCGCTCCTCGCGCACCGGCCGCGCCACCATGGCGGACGTGGCGGAGCGGGTGGGCATCAGCGCCATCACCGTCTCGCGCGCCTTCAAGCGGCCGGAACTGGTGGCGCCGGAGCTTCGCCAGCGCATCCTCGACACCGCCCAGTCGATGGGCTATGTGCCGAATCAGGCCGCGAGCGCGCTGGCTTCGGCGCGGTCGATGACGGTGGCGGTGCTGATCCCGTCGATGACCAACATGGTCTTCGTCGAAACGCTGGCCGGCATCCACGACATGCTGCTGCCGCGCGGCTACCGCGCGCTGATCGGCGTCACCCACTATTCCCCGGTGGAGGAGGAGCGGCTGATCCGCACCTACCTGCAATTCCAGCCCGACGGCATCCTGCTGACCGGCACCGACCATACCGAGATCACCCGCACCTACCTGTCGGCGCTCTCCAGCCCGACCGTCCACATGATGGAGCTGCTGGACGATCCCGACAGCCTCAGCGTCGGCTGTTCGCAGGAGGAGGGCGGCCGATTGATGACCACCCACCTGCTGGAGCGCGGCTACCGCCGCATCGGCTTCGTCGCCGTGCAGCTCGACCCCCGCACGCTGGCGCGGCTCGACGGCTACCGCCATGCGCTGGAGGAAGCCGGGCTGTATGACGAAAAGCGCGTCTGGCGCCTGCCCGACCCGTCCTCCATCCACCTCGGCGCGGCGATGATCGACCGGATGATGGCGGAGAACAGCGACTGCGACGCCGTCTTCTTCTGCAACGACGACTTGGCCCAGGGCGCCCTGTTCCAGTGCCAGCGCCGCGGCATCCGCGTGCCCGACCAGCTCGCCGTCGCCGGCTTCAACGACCTGCCGGCGTCGGCCTGGACCACCCCGACCCTGACCACCGTCGCCACGCCGCGCTACGCCATCGGCCGCCACGCCGCCGCCATGCTGCTCGACCTGATGGACGGCAAGGAGCCGCCGCAGCGTCGCCTCGACCTCGGCCTGACCTTCATCGCGCGGGAAAGCACGTGAGGGAGCACACCCCCTCCACCCCGCCAATGATCCGGATCAACCGCGGCGCGTAAGGCCCGGCATGGCAGCCGCGCAGGCTCGGCGTCGCTAAGCGGCGGGGCCGGGGGTAGACTGTGCGTATGCTGACGCTTCGACATCTGGCGATCGACACCGTCCGGGAGAATGTCGCCTTCCTCAACCGCCGCTGCACCCGGTACCATGTCGAGGATTTCCTCGGGCTTGGGCGGGTGGAGGTGCGGAACGACGGCCGCTCCCTGCTGGCGGTGCTGAACATCGTCGACGACCCCGCCATCGTCGCCCCCGACGAAATCGGCCTGTCCGACCCCGCCTTCGGCCAGCTCGGCCTTGCGGAAGGCTCCGCCGTCCATCTCGTCCCGCCGACCCCGCCGGAGAGTTTCGAGCTGGTGCGCGCCAAGGTCGGCGGCGCCGCCCTGACCGACGACCAGCTGGCCGCCATCATCCGCGACGTCACCGACCAGCGTTATTCCAAGATCGAGATCGCCGCCTTCCTGATCGCCTGCGCCAGCTTCATGACGACGGCGGAGGTGCTGGGCCTGACCCGCGCCATGGTCGCCGCCGGCACCCGGCTGCATTGGGACGGCCCCAACGGTATCGCGGGCGCCATCGCCGACAAGCACTGCATCGGCGGCATCCCCGGCAACCGCACCTCGATGATCGTGGTGCCGATCGTCGCCGCCCACGGCCTGCCGATTCCGAAGACCTCGTCGCGCGCCATCACCTCGCCCGCCGGCACCGCCGACACCATGGAGGTGCTGGCCAACGTCGACGTGCCGATGGAGCGCATGCAGGCCATGGTGCGCGAGGCCAAGGGCTGCCTGGTCTGGGGCGGCCATGTCCGGCTGTCGCCGGCCGACGATATCCTGATCTCGGTCGAACGGCCGCTCGCCATCGACACCCGCGAACAGCTGGTCGCCTCCATCCTGTCGAAGAAGGTGGCGGCCGGCTCCACCCATCTGCTGATCGACATCCCCGTCGGCCCCAGCGCCAAGATCCGCAGCGCCGGCGATGCGGTGCGCCTGCGCAAGCTGTTCGAGCATGTCGGCGACCGGCTCGGCCTGACGCTGGAGGTGGCAATCACCGACGGCTCGCAGCCGGTCGGGCGCGGCATCGGCCCGGTGCTGGAGGCGCGCGACGTGATGGCCGTGCTGCGCAACGACCCGGCCGGGCCCGCCGACCTGAAGGAGCGCGCCCTGCTGCTGGCCGGCCGCATCCTGGAATTCGACCCCGCCGTCCGCGGCGGCAGCGGCAACCGCCGGGCGCGCGACCTGCTGGAATCCGGCGCCGCCTTGGCCTCGATGGAACGGATCATCGCCATGCAGGGCCCGCCGCCCGCCGTGGCGACGCTGGGATCCCTGGTCGCCGAGGTCGCCTCCCCCGCCGACGGGGTGGTATCGTCGCTCGACTGCTACCGCCTCGCCCGCATCGCCCGGCTGGCCGGTGCGCCGACCGACAAGGGCGCCGGCATCGACCTGCTGCGCAAAGTGGGCGACCCGGTGCGCCGGGGCGAGCCGCTGTACCGCATCCACGCCAGCACAAACGCCGACTTCACCTTCGCCCAGGCCTATGCCGCCGACGACAACGGGGTGCGGGTGGTGGGGTGACGACCAGCCAAGGAGCCAACCAATGTCCCTGTCGCTGACCTTCCATGGTGCCGCCGGCACGGTGACCGGCTCCTGCTTCCGCCTGTCCACGCCGAACGGCGACGTGCTGATCGATTGCGGCATGTTCCAGGGCACCAAGACGATCCGGGAGCTGAACTACCGCCCCTTCCCCTTCGATCCGTCCTCGATCGCCGCGGTGCTGCTGACCCACGCCCACATCGACCATTCCGGTCTTCTGCCGAAGCTGACCCGCCTCGGCTTCCGTGGCCGCGTCTACGCCACCGGCGGCACGGTGGACCTGCTGGAATACATGCTGCCCGACAGCGGCTATATCCAGGAGGGCGAGGTGGAGCGGCTGAACCGCCGCAACCGCCAGCGCGGCCGGGCCGCCGTCCAGCCGATCTACACCCAGGACGACGCCATCCGCAGCCTGCGCCGGCTCCGCCGTGTCGAGTACGACCGCTGGACCGAGATCCTCCCCGGCCTGCGCGCCCGCTTCTGGCAGGCCGGCCACATCCTTGGCTCCTCCTCCGTCGAGATCGAAGCCATAAGCGGCTTTGACACTGGTGCTGGCGAACCCACCCGCATCCTGTTCTCCGGCGACATCGGCCCCGGCGGCAAGAGCTTCCACGCCGACGCAGAAGGACCGGAGCGGCCGGACTGGATGGTGCTGGAGACCACCTATGGCGACCGCGACCGCGCCGACCTGGACGAGGCCGGACGGCAGGCGGTGTTGCGCGCCGAAGTCTCGACGGCTCTGGCGGCCGGCGGCGTCCTGCTGATCCCGGTCTTCGCGGTGGAGCGCACGCAGGAACTGCTCTACGACCTCGACTGCCTGTTCGACGGCGGACAGCTGCCGGCGGTGGACGTCTTCCTCGACTCGCCGCTGGCCGACGCGGTCACCGGCGTCTTCCGCCGCCATCTCGACGATCTGGAGACCGACGGCGACCCCTTCACCCGCGCCAATTTCCACCATGTCCGCAGCGTGCCGGAAAGCCAGCGCCTCAACACCCTCTCCGGCGGCGCCATCATCATGGCGGCCAGCGGCATGTGCGATGCCGGCCGCATCCGCCACCACCTGAAGAACCGCCTGTGGCGTCCGCAGGACACCGTTCTTCTGGTCGGCTATCAGGCCCCCGGCACGCTGGGCCGCCTGCTGCAGGAGGGCACCCCCCGCGTCCGCATCCATGGCGAGGAGATCGCGGTGAAGGCGAAGGTCCGCTCGATCGACGTCTATTCCGGCCATGCCGACCGCACCACCCTGCTGGATTGGGTGGAGGCCCGCCACGGCGTCGGCCACGGCCTGTTCCTGGTCCATGGCGAGGAACCCGCCCGCGCCTCCATCCGGCAGGCCCTGATCGACAAGGGCTGGTCGGCGGAGCGCATCGCCCAGCCGGCGCTGGACGACCGCGTCGACCTCGCCGCCCCGCGTCCGCTGGTGCCGGCCGACCGCCACCCGCGCCTCGCCCCCGCCGACCTCGCCGCCGGCCTCGACTGGCACAACCATTATGCCGAAGCGCTGCTGGCGCTCCGCCGCACGCTGGACGCCGCCCCCGACGACGCAACGCGCGAACGCATCCTGGCCGGCGTGATGGGCGCGCTGGACAAGGACGACAAAGCCGGCAAGGGAGCGCAGCCATGACCGTCAAGCGCATCCTCATCGCCGTGGTCGTGCTGGCGCTGCTCGGCGCCGGTGCCGCCTATGGCTGGCGGGCGATGCAGGGCAACCGCCTACCCGCCGGCTTCGCCTCCGGCAACGGCCGGATCGAGGCGAACGAGATCGACATCGCCACCAAATATGCCGCCCGCGTCCTGACCATCCCGGTGCAGGAGGGCGATCTGGTGGAGGCCGGCGCCGTCATCGCCACGCTCGACACCCGCGACCTGGAAGCGCAGCTCCGCTCCGCCGAGGCCCAGCTGCGCCAGGCCCGTCGCGCCCGCGACGAAGCCGCCGCCCTGGTCGCCCAGCGCGCCAGCGAAGCCGATTTCGCCGCCAAGGAGATGGAGCGGGCGCTGGTCCTGTTCGGCAAGGGCCATGTCTCCGAACAGCGCGTCGATCAGGCCCGCAACAGCCGCCGCACCGCCGACGCCGCGCTCGACGCCGCCAAGAGCCACCTCGCCAGCGCCGACGAGGCGATCACCGCCGCGGCCGGCGATGCCGACCGCCTGACCACCCTGGTCGCCGACGGCGTTCTGAAGGCGCCGCGCAAGTCCCGCGTCCTCTACCGTCTGGCCGAACCCGGCGAGGTGCTGGCCGCCGGCGGCAAGGCGGCGACGCTGCTCGACCTGTCGAATGTCTACATGACCTTCTTCCTGCCGACCGACACGGCGGGCAACTTGGCGCTCGGCGCCGAGGCCCGCATCCTGCTGGACGCCGTTCCCGACATCGCGATCCCCGCCATGGTCACCTTCGTCGCCCCGCGCGCCCAGTTCACGCCCAAGCAGGTGGAGACCAAGTCGGAACGCGACCGCATGATGTTCCGCGTCAAGGCCCGCGTCCCGGAAGCGCTGGTGACCCGCTACATCGAGCGGGTGAAGACCGGCCTGACCGGCATGGCCTATGTGAAGCTGGACGACACGGCGGTCTGGCCCGACTGGCTGGAATCGAAACTGACCCGGGAAGCGGCCTCTCCCCCACCGATCTCTCCCTCTCCCCCCCGGGGAGAGGGGCGGGGTGAGGGGGATGCACAGCATGATTTCGCCGAGAATCAGCCCCTCTCCACCCCCCAATCCACCCCCCAATCCACCCCACGCTTCCCCCTCACCCTCTCCCCGGGGGGGAGAGGGGATCCCTATCTGTGGTCGAAATCATGACACCAGCCGTCTCGCTGTCCGGCGTGCGGCACCGCTATGGCGGGACGGTGGCGCTGGAGGACGCCTCTCTCGACATCCCTGCCGGGGCCAGCGTCGCGGTGATCGGCCCGGACGGCGTCGGCAAATCGACCCTGCTCGGCCTGATCTCCACCGCCAAGAAAATCCAGCAGGGCAACGTCCACGTCCTCGGCACCGACGTTTCCGACCGCCGTGGCCGCGCCGCCCTCCAGCCGCGCATCGCCTATATGCCGCAAGGGCTCGGCCGCAACCTCTACGCAGACCTCAGCGTCGCCGAAAATCTCCAGTTCTTCGGCCGCCTCTTCGGCCTGAACGCCACCGAGCGCCAGCGCCGCATCGCCGACCTGCTGGAGTCCACCGGCCTCGCCCCCTTCCCCGACCGCCCGGCCGGCAAGCTGTCGGGCGGCATGAAGCAGAAGCTCGGCCTGTGCTGCGCCCTGCTGCACGACCCCGACCTGCTGATCCTCGACGAGCCGACGACCGGCGTCGATCCGCTCTCCCGCCGGCAGTTCTGGGATCTGATCGCCCGCATCCGCGCCGGCCGCGCCGGCATGACCGTGCTGGTCGCCACCTCCTACATGGACGAGGCGGAGCGCTTCGACCAAGTCGTCATGATGAATGCCGGCCGACTGCTCGCCCACGACACCCCCGCCGCACTGAAGGAGCGGACCGGTGCCGCCGATCTGGAGGAGGCCTTCGTCGCCCTGCTGCCGGACGAGGCCAAACGCGGCCACCAGCGCCTGACCGTCCCGCCCCGCCCGCCCGAGCCCGTCGGCGCCGAACCGGCCATCGAGGCGATCGGCCTGACCCGCCGCTTCGGCGATTTCACCGCGGTGTCGGACATCAGCTTCCGCATCGGCCGCGGCGAGATCTTCGGCTTTCTGGGTTCCAACGGCTGCGGCAAGACCACCACCATGAAGATGCTGACCGGCCTGCTGCCCGCCACGGCGGGAGAGGCGCGGCTGTTCGGCAAGCCGGTGGACGCCACCGATCTGGAGAGCCGCCGCC
Source organism: Azospirillum sp. TSO5 (assembly GCF_003116065.1). NCBI lineage: Bacteria > Pseudomonadati > Pseudomonadota > Alphaproteobacteria > Rhodospirillales > Azospirillaceae > Azospirillum > Azospirillum sp. TSO5. The sequence goes on from NZ_LGQY01000018.1 coordinate 97,900, forward strand.
GCGTCGGCTACATGGCGCAGGCCTTCTCGCTCTATGGCGAGCTGACGGTGCGCCAGAACCTCGACCTGCACGCCCGGCTGTTCGACCTGACCGACGCCGAACCCCGGCTGGCGGCGCTGGTCGAGCGCTTCGGCCTGTCCCCCTACATCGACGCGGTGGCCGACCGCCTGCCGCTCGGCGTGCGGCAGCGGCTGTCGCTGGCCGTCGCCATCCTGCACGGTCCGGAGTTGCTGATCCTCGACGAGCCGACCTCCGGCGTCGATCCGGTGGCGCGCGACCAGTTCTGGCGCGACCTGATCGCTTTGTCGCGCGACCAGGGGGTGACGATCTTCGTCTCCACCCATTTCATGAACGAGGCGGCGCGTTGCGACCGGGTGGCCTTCATGAACGCCGGCCGCGTCATCGCCGCCGGCCCCCCCGACGAGCTGCGCCGCCAACAGCAGGCCGACAGCCTGGACGACGCCTTCATCGGATTTATGGAACAGGCGGAGGGGGATGCTCAACTCGACACCCCGCCCAATCCCCCTCTCCCGCCGCCGCCTGCTCGCCTACGCGTGGCGCGAAACCCTCGAACTCCGCCGCGACCCAGTCCGCCTGACCGTCGCCCTGCTCGGTACCGTCCTGCTCATGCTGGTCTTCGGCTTCGGCATCACCATGGATGTCGAGAATCTGACCTTCGCCGTCCTCGACCACGACCGCTCCCCCGAGAGCCGCGCCTATATCGAACAGTTCGACGGCTCCCGCAGCTTCCGCGCCACCCCGCCCGCCATCGACGCCCGCGACCTCGCGCTCCGCCTGCAGCGCGGCGAGGCGTCGCTGACCATCGAAATCCCCGAAGGTTTCGGCCGCGATCTCCGCCGTGGCCGCATCCCGGAGGTGGCGGTGCGCATCGACGGCGCCATGCCCTTCCGGGCGGAGACGATCCAGGGCTATGTCGCCGGCCTGCACCAGCGCTTCATCGAAGATGCCGCCACCGCATCCGGCGTCACCCTGCCCGTCCCCGCCGCCACTCTGGAGATGCGTTACCGGTACAACCAGGCCTTCCGCAGCCTCGACGCCATGGTGCCCAGCACCATCGGCCTGCTGCTGGTCTTCATCCCCGCCATCCTGGCCGCCCTCGGCGTGGTGCGCGAAAAGGAACTGGGCTCCATCACCAACCTCTACGTCACCCCGGTGACCCGGCTGGAGTTCCTGCTGGGCAAGCAGCTGCCCTATATCGGGCTGGCCACCTTCAACCTGCTGCTGATGGTCGCCATGGCCGTGACCCTGTTCGGCGTGCCGGTGAAGGGCAGCCTGATCGGGCTGCTGCTGGGCGGACTGGTCTATGTGGTGGCGACCACGGCGCTGGGGCTGCTGATCTCCGTCTTCACCGCGACCCAGACGGCGGCGGTGTTCGGCACCGCCATCGTCACCATGCTGCCGGCCACCCAATTCTCCGGCATGCTGCAGCCGGTCTCCACGCTGGAGGGCGGCGCGTGGCTGTTCGGCACGCTGTTCCCCACCACCCATTTCCTGAAGATCTCCGTCGGCGCCTTCACCAAGGGCCTCGCCCTGCCGGAGCTTCTTCCCTTCATCCTGGCGACCGCCGCCTTCGTGCCCGTCTTCCTGGCGCTGGGCGTCGCCTTCCTGCCGAAACAGGAGCGCTGAGCCATGATGCGCTTCCTCCGCAACAGCCTGACGCTCGCCCGCAAGGAATGGATCAGCCTTCTGCGCGACGTCTTCATGCTGGGCTTCGTCGTCTATTCCTTCACCTTCTCCGTCTACAGCGAGGCGACCGGGATCTCGCACGACCTGCGCAACGCCGCCATCGCCATCGTGGATGAGGACCGCTCCACCCTGTCGCAGCGGCTGGTCTCCAGCTTTCACCAGCCGGAGTTCCAGACCCCGGTGATGATCGGCCATGCCGAGGTCGATCCGGCGATGGATTCCGCCCGCTACACCTTCGTGCTCGACATTCCGCCCGATTTTCAGGCCGACGTGCTGGCCGGCCGCAGCCCGACGATCCAGCTGCTGATCGACGCCACCGCCATGATGCAGGCCGGCATCGGCTCCGGCACCATCCAGGGCATCGTCGATGACGAGGTCGGCCGCTTCGTCCGCCGCGAGGCCGAGGGCACCGCCGCCCCGGTCAGCCTTCAGATCCGCGTCGCCTACAACGAGGCGCTCGACACCAAATGGTTCACCGGCACCATGGCGGTGGTCAGCAACGTCACCATGCTGGCGGTGCTGCTGGCCGGCGCCGCCCTGATCCGCGAACGCGAACACGGCACGCTCGAACATCTTCTGGTGATGCCGGTCCGCCCGGCAGAGATCATGGCCGCCAAGGTGCTGGCGAATGGAGCGGTGATCCTGGGCCTGACGCTGGTGGCGCTCTATGTGGTGCTGCGCGGCCTGCTGTCGGTGCCGCTGGCCGGCTCGGTCCCGCTGTTCCTGGCCGGGACGGCGCTCTATCTGTTCTTCGCGACGGCGCTCGGCATCTTTCTCGGCACCGTGGCGCGCTCGATGCCGCAGTTGGGCTTGCTGTTCATCCTGATCGTGCTGCCGATGGACATGCTGTCCGGCGGCTTCACCCCGCTGGAAAGCGAGCCGGAGTGGCTGCAGACGGCAATGCAGCTGTCACCCTCCACCCATTTCGTCGCCTTCGCCCAGGCGATCCTGTTCCGCGGGGCGGGCTTCGACGTGGTGTGGCCCAGGTTCGCGGCGACGGCGGGGATCGGCGCGCTGTTCTTCGCGTGGAGTCTGGCGCGGTTCAGGAGGCATTTGGCGAGTTTCAGGTGAGGGCCGTGTATTGCCCCCACCCTAACCCTCCCCCGCTCACGCGGGAGAGGGAACTGCCGCCGCTTCGCATAAGGCACCCTCTCCCGCGAAGCGGGGGAGGGTTGGGGAGGGGGCATTCGTCAGCCGAAGCCTGAACACCCCCACCCCCAAACCTCAGTGCGCCGACCCGCCGCCCTCGAACGACGGCGCGCTCAGCCCCGACGCAACCAGCTGCTCGATCAGCGCGCCCTTCAGCCGCTCCAGCCCTTCCTGGCTGTAGGACTCGGCGCGGGCCACCAGCACGTCCTGGGTGTTGGACGCGCGCAGCAGCCACCAGCCGTCGTCGGTCGTCACGCGGACGCCGTCGATGTCGTTGACCTTGGCGCCCGACGCCTTGACGCGGCCCTTGACCTCCTCGACCACGGCGAACTTGCGTTCCTCGTCGATCTGGAAGCGGGTCTCCGGCGTGTTGACCATGTCCGGCAGGCCGTCGCGCAGGTCCGCCAGCGTGGTGTTCAGCTTGCTGACCAGCCCGACCAGACGCACGCCGCAATACAGCGCGTCGTCGAAGCCGTACCACTTGTCGGCGAAGAAGATGTGTCCCGACATCTCGCCGGCCAGCGGCGATCCGGTCTCGGCCATCTTGGCCTTCAAGAGCGAGTGGCCGGTCTTCCACATCAGCGGGTTGCCGCCATGCTTGGCGATCTCGTCGAACAGGGCCTGGCTGGCCTTGACGTCGGCGATGATGGTGGCGCCCGGATGGCTCTTCAGCACGTCGGCGGCATAGAGCGCGACCAGCTGGTCGCCCCACACCACGCGGCCCTTGTGGTCGATGGCGCCGATGCGGTCGCCGTCGCCGTCGAAGCCGATGCCGATGTCGCAGCCATGCTCCGCCACCGCCTTCTTCAGGTCGACCAGATTGGCCTCGACCGTCGGGTCCGGGTGGTGGTTGGGGAAGTTGCCGTCGATCTTGTCGAACAGCAGGACATGCTTGCCCGGCAGCTTGGCGGTCAGGCGGCGCAGGATCTCGCCCGACGCGCCGTTGCCGGCGTCCCAGGCGATCTTCAGGTCGCGGGTGCCGTCATAGTCCTTCAGCAGGCGGGTGACATACTCGTCCTGGACGTCGATCTTCTCCGACGAGCCCTGGCCCTGCTCCCAGTCGGCCTTCGCCGCCATGGTGCCGAGTTCCAGGATCTGCTGGCCATAGACCGGGCCCTTGCCCAGCATCATCTTGATGCCGTTGTAGTCCGGCGGGTTGTGCGAGCCGGTGATCATGATGCCGGCCGCCGCCTCGCGGTCGCGGGTGGCGAAATACAGCATCGGCGTGGGGCCGAGCCCGATGCGCAGGACGTGCAGGCCGGTGGAAACCAGCCCGTCGACCAGCGCCTCCTCCAGGTCCGGCGAGGACAGACGTCCGTCATAGCCGACGCAGACCGTCTTGCCGCCCTTGCGCACCACCACGGTGCCGAAGGAGCGGCCGACCGCGCGGGCGTCGGCGGGAGTCAGCGTCTTGCCGACGATGCCGCGGATGTCGTACTCGCGCAGCACCGTGGGGTGGAAGGTATGGGCTTCGCTCATCGTCTCGTTAGTCCTCTGTTGGACGCCGTCTCAGGACCTTAACCGCGGTCCATTCCACCGGCCGGCGACGGCCGTCCGATGGAGCTGTAGGTGAAGCCGGCCTTCGCCATGTCCTCGGGGTTGTAGATGTTGCGCAGGTCGATCATCACCGGCCGCTTCAGCATCGACTTGACCCGACGCAGGTCGAGCGCGCGGAATTCGTTCCACTCCGTGAGAATAGCGACGCAATCGGCCCCTTCCAAGGTGCCGTAGGCGTTCTTGGCCCATTCCACGCCGGGAAGCAGCTTTTCGGCCTCATGCATCGCCGCCGGATCGAAGGCGCGCACATGGGCGCCGGCCGCCTGCAGCGCCGGGATGATGTCCAGCGACGGGCTGTCGCGCATGTCGTCGGTGTTCGGCTTGAAGGCGACGCCCAGCACCGCGACGGTCTTGCCGTCCACCGACCCGCCGCAGGCGGCGATGATGCGCTCCGCCATCTGCTTCTTGCGCTTGTCGTTGATGTCCACCACCGTCTCGATGATGCGCAGCGGGCTGCCGACCTGCTGGGCGGTGCGGACCAGCGCCAGCGTGTCCTTCGGGAAGCAGGACCCGCCGTATCCCGGACCGGGGTGCAGGAACTTCTTGCCGATGCGGCCGTCCAGCCCGATGCCGCGCGCCACGTCATGGACGTTGGCGCCGACCTTCTCGCACAGATCGGCAATCTCGTTGATGAAGGTGATCTTGGCGGCCAGGAAGGTGTTGGCGGCGTATTTCGTCAGCTCCGCCGTCTCCAGCGAGGTCACGACGATCGGCGTCTCGATCAGGTAGAGCGGCCGGTAGAGCCGGCGCATCACGTCGCCCGCACGATCCGACGTGGCGCCGATGACGACGCGGTCGGGCCGCATGAAGTCGCCGATGGCCGAGCCTTCGCGCAGGAATTCCGGGTTAGAGGCAATGTCGAACTCGGCGTCGGGGCGCACCCGGCGGATGATCGCCTCGACCTCGCGGCCCGTCCCGACCGGAACGGTCGACTTGGTCACCACCACCGTGTAGTGGTCGAGATGCTGGGCGATCTCCTCGGCGGCGCCGAAGACATAGGACAGGTCGGCATGGCCGTCGCCACGGCGCGACGGGGTGCCCACCGCGATGAACACGGCGTCGACGCCCTGCATCGCCTCCTTCAAATCCATGGTGAAGGACAGGCGGCCGGCGGCGACGTTGCGGGCGACCAGATCGTCCAGGCCGGGCTCGTAGATCGGAATTTCGCCGCGCTTCAGCCGCTCGATCTTGCCGGCGTCCTTGTCGACGCAAGTGACGTGCACGCCGAATTCCGAAAAGCAGGCGCCGGAGACCAGGCCGACATAGCCCGTGCCGATCATCGCTATGCGCATCGCGTCCCCCTCATATCCTTAAAAAGGAATCCTGTATGTCTCTGGGATGCCCAGGTGAATTTTCACCGCGGGGCGTTCCTCATGGCCGGCCATTTCGCCCGGCCGGCTCCTTAATTCATGACGCAGCATTCCGGGCACAGCCCAAACGCACGCGCCCGCCGCCGTCCGGATCAGGGGACGGGGGCGGGCACCGCGTCATGCGTGCTGCCCGTCGGTCAGCAATATTTGCGCAGCATGGCACGCACCTTGTCGGCCATGTCCGGCCGGTTCAGCGCGTGGGCGAGAGTCGCCTCGATGAAGCCGACCTTGTCGCCGCAGTCGTAGCGGGTGCCTTCGAAGCGCAGGCCGTGGAACGGCTGGTTGCCGATCAGCTTGGCCATCGCGTCGGTCAGCTGGATCTCGTTGCCGGCGCCGCGCTGCTGCTTTTCCAGATGGTCGAAGATTTCCGGCTGCAGGATGTAGCGGCCGATGATCGACAGGGTCGACGGCGCGTCTTCCGGCTTCGGCTTCTCGACGAGGCCGCGGACGGTGGCCAGACGGCCGTCGTCCTTCTCGACGTCCAGGATGCCGTAGCTGCTGGTCTTTTCGCGCGGCACGTCGACGACGGCGACGATGTTGCCACCGACCTCCTCGTACGCCTCGACCATCTGCTTCAGGCAGGGGGTCTTGCCCTGGACGAAGTCGTCGGGCAGCACGATGGCGAACGGGTCGTTGCCGATCAGGGCGCGGGCGCACCACACGGCGTGGCCGAGGCCGAGCGGAACCTGCTGGCGGGTGTAGAAGCAGCGGCCGGGAGCGATCTCGCTGTGGCGGACCTCTTCCAGCGCGTCCAGCTTGCCGCGCTCTTCAAGCGTACGGTTCAGTTCGGTGTCGGCGTCGAAATGGTCTTCGATGGCGCGCTTGGAACGGCCGGTGACGAAAACGAAATCCTCGATGCCGGCGGCGCGCGCCTCTTCGACGGCATGCTGCAGCAGGGGGCGGTCGACCAGGGGCAGCATCTCTTTCGGGATGGCCTTGGTGGCCGGCAGGAAGCGCGTGCCGAGACCGGCGACCGGGAACACCACCTTGCGCACGGGTTTCCGCATTGGACGTCTCTTGTGGTTGAGGCGAAATCAAATCCATAGTGCCACGGGACCACCCAACCGCAAGCAAGCCTGCGGAAGCACGGGCCGTGGTCCCGGGCTTTCTGCCACGCCTTCCGCGACTGCGCAACAAACCTTCCGAGACCGGGCAAAAGGCTAGTCCCGGCGGCCGAAATCAAAAGAAAACCGGCCGAATGTCCTCATTCAAGCCGATCTTTATCCGCAAGGTCCGAAGCCGGCCCGGACCTTTCTCATAGGCAGTAACGCTTGGAAAAGCACCGCAAACCACGGGCGCGACACCGTGCCGCTGGCAATCCGCCGCCATGCTTTGGCTATCGAACTTTCCGTATGACGCTTGATTGCGGATCTTGCGCGAATACTTGCGCAAGCGGCCCGCAGGCGGCCATGGTGCCGGCCATGACCTCCGACTCGCGTACCTCCATCTTGCCGCCCCCGCCCTCGCTAACCGCGCCCTCGCTGACCGCGGACCAGTTGCATGCCCGCGTCCTGCATCGGGACACGGAGTGCTTCGTCATCGACAAGCCGGCCGGTCTGGCCGTCCACAAGGCGGGACGCATCACCAACCATCTCGAGCTGTACCTGCCCCATCTCGCCGGGTTGGACGGCGCCGGCCCGGACGAAGAGCCGCCGAAGCTCGCCCACCGGCTGGACCGCGACACCGCCGGCTGCCTGATCCTGGGCCGCACCCCCTGGGCGCTGAAGCGTTTCGGCCAGATGTTCGCCGCCGGCCATGTCGAGAAGACCTATTGGGCGGTGGCCGAGGGCATCCCGGACGCGGACTCCGGCGTCATCGACCTGCCCCTGCTCAAGAAGATCGAGCCCAAATCCTCGTTTGGGGCGTCGCGCTCGTCCTGGACCATCCTGCCCGATCCGGCCGGCCAGCCGGCGGTCACCGAATACCGGGTTCTCGGCACCAGTGCCGACGGCCGCTCCTGGCTGGAGCTTCGCCCGCGCACCGGCCGCACCCACCAGATCCGCGTCCATTGCGCCGCCATCGGCTGCCCGCTGGTGGGAGAACCCTTCTACGGCCCCGAGCGCCGGCCGGCCGGCAACCTTCACCTGCTGGCCCGCTCCGTCGCCTTCCGCATGGCCTTCGAATATGCCCCCGTCAGCGCCGTCGCCCCGGCGCCGGAGCATATGCGGGACGCCCTGTCCGCCTGCGGCTGGCGAGGAGAGTGACAGGGTTTCCGCGCAAAGGGGGGACTGACGTCCTCTTCCCCGCATCCCATTGTTAAGGGGGAAGCCCCCACAACCGACGGAGCGCACAGGATGGGACAGGCGGTCACCGACAACCGCGCCATGAACCGGTTCGAACTGGCGGTCGGCAACCAGACGGTTTTCGCCGACTACCGCCGCAACGGCCGGACCCTGGTGATTTCCTATGTCGAGGCCCCGCCCTCATTGCGCGGCACCGGCGCCGCCGGCCGCCTGATGGAAGGCGTGGTCGAGACCGCCCGCGCCGAGGGGCTGAAGATCGTCCCCCTGTGCGGCTACGCCGCGATGTGGATCAGGCGCAACCAGCACTCCGACCTGCTGGCGTGAGGGTTTTTATGAGGCCTGCTGAGAGAAGTGTGAAGTTCGAACCACTTCGCATCGACTCTCGATCACGAGCTTCTCTCGGCCGTCATTCCCGCGAAGGCGGGAATCCAGCCATTTCAGGAGCTGGGGCGCGGAGTTTCCTGGATCCCCGCCTTCGCGGGGATGACGGCCGAGGGAAGACCATAAAGACTCACAGTCCTTCAGTGGGGCCGGGAAGCCTTTTTCAGGTGGGCGTCGATCTTTGGCCACTGTTTGAGGACCGGCCAGTTTCGATAAGCTTCCAATACGCGGTGGCCTCGCCCGCATCCCAATGCCATTGCGGTTGATCTGGAGGATTATCACTGATGACCGATACCCCTCTCAAGCGCGGCCTCCCCCCGCTTCATCCCGGCGCCCTGCTGCGCGAGGATATCCTGCCGTCGCTGGGTATCTCGGTGAGCAGTTTCGCCGCCCATCTTCGGCTGTCACGTCAGATGCTCCACCGCATCCTCTCGGAAGAGGCCCCGGTGACCCCAGCCATGGCACTGCGTCTCGGCAAGCTCTGCTGAAACGGTCCGGAACTGTGGCTGAACTTGCAAGCCCGTTACGACCTCGATCGCTATGGCCGGGAACTTGCCAAGGAACTGGACGAAATCCCGACGCTGAACGCAGCCTAGGGACAACACCATCGCGTCAAGGAACACCGGCCCGCTGCGCTCCATAACCTTCGACACCCCCTTACATGTCTTCGAGTCCGAAGAAGGACTTGTATCGGGACTTCGCCTCCTCCGGGGAGATCGTGCCGGATGCCCAGCGTGATCCGATCTCGTCGAGGAACTGCGAAAGTTTCTGATCGAAACCGCTTTCCTTCTTCTCCTCGAAAACCTGGAAGAATTTGGCGGCACCCAAGGCGATCCTGCCGCGGTCCATGACCAGGCGGGTCACCGGCAGGTTCCACCCCCGCCGTTTCGCGTCCTCGACCGCATGGACCCAGGTCAGCTGGTCGAAGAACCACACCATCTGTCTGCGTTCATACCAGTAGAGCATGTATCGCTTGACGAGGTCGAGGAGCGCCGCCGTCCGCTGCGTCGGGTAAAGACCGACCAGCCCGCCTCCCACGGCATTGTACAGGGCGTCAAGCCGCTCCGGGCTGTAGAGCAGGGCGAGCGGCGCCTCCTCGGAAAGCTGGTCGGTGAAAAGAACGGGATCGTCGACGAAAACACCGTCGACGTCGGCGATCAGAAGCGGAAGCCGGTAGCGCTGCATCACACGGTCGGCAACCATGAAACGCGAACAGGTGAAATAGGTGATCCGGTCCTCCCGCGGGAGATCCTGGAAATCCGGCTGGCGGCTGTAACCGATGTGGATCTTGCGCATCAGCGCCCGCAGCCTGGATACCAGCGCGTCGCACGCCTCGTCGGCATCGACGACATGGAAATGGACGATGCGCTTCTCCTGGGAAAAGAGATCGACCGAAAGCGCCATGAGCAACCCGAAGCGCTTGAAATACACCGCGTCGCAAGCGCTGAGCACGACACACCGGCTGCCCGCGACATCCGGCGTCTCGCGATCCGGGAAATCGACGCTCTCATCGAAGCGGCGCAGCATCTCGTCCGGAACCGACGCGACGCGGTCGCCGAACTCGTCGCCGAAGCATGCATGAACGAGGAAACGAAGCTCCTTGGAGGCGAACTTCATGCAGTTCACACCGTTCTTCACATCCCCGATGCGCAGGAAATAGCCGCCGAAAAGAAAGATGAACCAGCACATATGCAGGCGGGCATATTGCTGCGACCGCGCGATCGTGGCGTTGAAGAAGGCGAAGGCGGCCTCTCGGTCATCCCGCGCCATGTGATGGTCGCAGGCATGCTGGAGCATGTAGTAAGGCCATTTCCAGAACAGGCCCTGCTCCTCGCCTGCCTTGATGAAGGAAACGAGCGCGTCGGCGAAGGCGTCGGCTTGGCGGGCTTTCGCAAGGGCCATCAGCCCCCGTTGCCAGGACGGCAGATGCGCAGGATGCTGTTTGGCGACCTCAAGAAAATGAGTTGCCGCCTTTTCGGGATCATTGATGTCTTCGAACAAAGCCGCCAGGTTGAAAATCGCCTCCGCGCATCCCGGATGCTGGGCGATATGCTGAAAGAACGCTGAAACCGCCTCGTCGTAATTTTTGTTGTCGAAGTGGTTGTTTCCGGCAGCCAGATGACCGTCGGGGCATTGACAGCGAATATTCGGCTCTGTGGAAGACATCGGCTGACCCCTGACTGCACGATGGTGACGGGCACCGTCTTTTCTGACCCACGAAAATTGCACAGAGAACAGGATTCGGCAAAGCCGACGAACCTCCACCCGCGCTCCACCATCTAAACAGCGCAATTCCTAACAACTTTCCATCAGGACGCGGTTTCGGGAAACCCACCGCACCGCCCGATTTTCACCCACCCTTTCCCCATCCCCCCGCATCCGTGATAGGAATGTCATCCTGTCGCCACCAGGAAGGGACCGCCATGCACCGTCGGATGCCGCCCGCCCGATCTGCGTTCGACACCAACGGCTTCACTCCCGATGGAACAGTGGAACAGCACCCGGAATCCTGTTTCACGGTGTTTCAAACGTCCCATCCGGCGCGGCCCGCCGGCCACCTCACTGCCGGATGAAACAATGGAACAGCACCCGCAACCCTGTTTCACGCTGTTCCAAACCTCCAGCCCGGCGCCCCGCCGCCAAGGACCGCGCGCCGTTGCTTTCGCGGCGGGAGTGCGGTTAAGTCCCCGCCGGTTTCCGCTGATCCGCGTCGAGTTCATGCCCGTCGAGTCCCTGGACGCCACCGCGTCGCGCCCCGTCTCCCCGTCTCCCGCCCCCGGCGGCGCTCCGCCCCCCGCCGGCAGCGGGGTCGACGCCGCGTTGCGGGGTCTGGCCGGGGCCGCCGCCCTGGTGCTGGGGCCGCTGGCCGCACTCGCGCCGCGCGGGCTGCCGGTCTGGGCCATCCTGGTCCTCGTGCTGTCGCTGACCGGACTGGCCCGGCGTGGAAGTTTCGGACGCATCCTGCGGCTGACCCCGCCGGTCGCCGCGGTGGCGGCCTTCCTGCTGCTGGCCCTGGTCTCCAGCCTGTGGAGCCCGTCGGACCGCGCGCTGGAGACGGTGCTGGAGATCGGCTACATCGCGCTGGGCGCGCTGACCGGCGGCGCCTGGATCGCCGGGCTGCCGGCGGCGGAGGCGCGGCGGCTGGGCGGGCTGTTCCTGGCCGGCGGGCTGGCCGGCGGGCTGCTGTTCGCGGTGGAGGCGGCGCTGGACTTCCCGCTGAACCGCTGGTGGAACAGCGTGCCCGACGACCAGCTGCCCAACCTGCTGAACGGCAATGTGCCGAAACGGACGGCGGCGCTGCTCTGCCTGCTGGTCTGGCCGGCCGCACTGGCGGTCGACCGCTTCGGGCGGCGGACGCTGGCCCTGCTGGTGCCGGTGGGCTATGCGCTGGCCTGCCTGCCGCTGACCAGCCGCTCGGCCATGCTGGGCATCGCCGCCGGGCTGGTCACGCTGGCCGCCGCCCGTGCGTCCGCCCTCTGGACCCGCCGGCTGTTCGCCGCAGCGGTGACCGCCGCCTTCCTGCTGGTGCTGCCGGCCGCCCTGCTGTTCTCCGGCCCGCTCGACCTCGACCATTCCGGCCTGCTCTTCCGCTCGGCCCAGCACCGGGTGGAGATCTGGGGCCATGCGGCGGACCGCGCGCTGCGCACGCCGGTGTTCGGCCAGGGCATCGACGCCTCGCGCTCCCTGCCGCCGGAAGGGGCGGTGTCGGACTTCTCGCCGATCGGCGACAGCCTGCTGCCGCTGCATCCCCACAACGCCTTCCTGCAGGTCTGGCTGGAAACCGGGGCGGTCGGGGCGGCGCTGGCGCTGGCCGTGCTGCTGATGCTGCTGGCCGCCACCGCCCGGCTGGAGCGCCGCGACCAGCCCTTCGCGCTCGCCCTGTTCGCCACGGCGATGGCGATGGGCAGCACCGCCTACGGCATCTGGCAGCCCTGGTGGATGGCAGGCTTCCTTTCCGCCGCGCTGATGCTGCGGCTGGCAACCCGTATCGGGGCCCGTATCGGGGACAAGACACGATGAGCAAGCGCCCGCTCCGCATCCTGGTCATCAAGCTGGGCGCCTTCGGCGACTTCTTCCTGGCCCAGACCACCTTCGCCGCCATCCGCCGCCACCATGCAGGCGACCGGATAACGCTGCTGACCCTGCCCTCCCTCGCCCCGCTCGCCCGCATGAGCGGCCTGTTCGACGAGGTGCTGGAGGACCCGCGCGAGCGGTCGCTGTCGGCCTATCTGACGATCCGCCGCACCCTGCGCGCCCACCGCTTCGACCGCGTCTACGACCTCCAGGCGCAGACGCGCACCGATCTGTACCATCGGCTGCTGTTCCCCGGCCCCTGGCCGGAATGGTCGGGCACCGCCCGTGGCGCCTCCCATCCCGACCGCTACGAGGGCCGGCGCAAGGTGCCGGTGCGCGAGCGCTATGTCCGCCAGCTTGCCCCCTTTGGCATCGTCCCGGACGAGACGCCCGACCTGTCCTGGCTCGACGCCGACATCTCCAGGTTCGGTCTGCCGGAGCGGTTCGCATTGCTGGTCCCCGGCTCCTCCCCCGGACGGCCGGACAAGCGCTGGCCGGTCCGCCGCTATGCCGAGGTGGCGGCGGCACTGGCCGGGCGCGGCATCGTGCCGGTGGTGATCGGAACGGGCATCGAGAGCGACCTCGCCCGCTCCATCGCGGAGTATTGCCCGCAGGCGGTCGACCTGACCGACCGCACCAGCGTGCCGGAACTGGGTGGGCTGGCGCGCCGGGCCTGGGGAGCGGTCGGCAACGACACCGGCCCGACCCATCTGATCGCCGCGGTCGGCTGCCCCACCGTGGTGGTGTTCTCCGACGCCTCCGACCCGATCCACAGCACCGGCCCGCGCGTGCTGATCCACCACCGCCCCGACTTCGCCGACATCGACAGCGCCGGCGTGGTCGAGGCGCTGGACCGCGCGCGGAACTTGGGAGGGGCCTAACGGCAGAAGGGAAACGGTGCCACTTTGGGCATGTAGATCGGGATCCACTCGCAATGGGTGACCGGGTTGGGCAGCTTCCGGGTCTCGATGATCGGCCAGGCATGGGCGGCAAGCACCACCAGCGCCACGCCCCCCAGGATCCAGCGCCGCGGCTTGGTCCGGTCCAGCAGCCCCGGCATCCGCGCCAGCACCCAGGCGGCCGACAGGATCGCCAGCGGATCGGTGTAGGCGGCATAGGCGCGCTGGAAGCCGCGCAACGAGAACAGCGCCTCCAGCCCCCAGGCGACCAGCAGCAGGAACAGCGCCTGCACCGCGGCCAGCTTTTCCCCCCGCCGCCACAGCACCACCGAACCGGCCAGGGCGAACCACTCCACGATGATGGTCTGCGGGATGTTGTCGGGGTGCAGGACGATGGTGCGGATCGCCAGCGTCCGGCCGATGCCGGCCAGCAGCAGCGCCAGCGTCCCCTGCCCGACCACGTTGCCCTGCCCCTGCAGCTCCGCCCCGTGCCGCCAGGAGGAGAAGACGAACATGTGCTCGACGAAGTTCGCCACGGCGATGGCGTTCTGCTCGTTCCAGCGGATGTCGAGCGCCAGCAGCCCGGTCGCCAGCCCCAGCAGCACCGCCGCCGCCCCGGCCACCGCGCGTGCCGCCGGCACCCGGTGGACCACCGCGTGGACCAGAATGCCGACCAGCACCCAGCCGGCGACGACGCTCTGATACCCGCCGCCCGACAGCCCGCCGCCGGGCCAACTTCCGACGGGGGTGTAGGGATAGACCGCCCGCCCCCAGCCGGCCAGCCCGGCCTGGATCAGCCCGAAGGCCGGCACCGCCGCCGCGACCGCCAGCAACCCGACCACAGCCGCCACGCCCCAGCCCGCTCCCGGAGCGGTCTCCGGCTCCGCCCGTCGCCCGAACAGGATCGCCGCCACCGGCAGCCCCATCGCCAGGAACACCGCCTGCACCTTGGTCACCATGGCCAGCCCGACCAGCAGCCCGCCGAGCGCCAGCTGCAGCAGCGACGCGCCGCCGCAGCCACGCCCGTCCGCCGGCCGCACCGCCCGCAGGACCAGCAGCAGCCCCAGCACGACGAAGCCGGCCGACAGCAGGTCGGTGCGCATCTGCCGCCCCTGCGCCGTCAGCCCAACGCCGAAGGCCAGCAACACCCCGGCCAGCAGCGCCACCCGCCGGTCCCCCAGCAGCCCGCGCAGCAGCGTGGCATAGCTGACGGCGAAGGCGGCGGTCAGCAGGATCGACAGCGCCCGCCCGGCCTGGATCAGCGACTGCCATACCGCCTCCGTCGCCACCACGTCGCTGCCCGGCGGCAAGGCCGACAGGCTGGCGACCGGCAGCAGCCCGACCGCATGCAGCAGCCGGTACCAGACGTCGATCACCAGGAAATAGCCGTAGCCGGGATGGTCGAAATACTCCTGCGGCAACCCGTCGCCGAACAGCAGCCCATGATAGGCCAGCACCAGATCCTGATCCGAATGCACCCAGTAAGGCAGCCGGAACCCGACCAGCAGGACCGACAGCGCCATCGCCGCGGCCAACCCCAGGCACAGCAGCCACCAGGGCGCCGCCGCGACACGGTCGAGCAGGGAGGGACGGGCGACGGAGGGTGCAGGCGTCATGTTGGGCTGCGCTCACGGTTCAGGTCGGCGGGCGCCTTGTGGCACGGAAATGAACGATTGGGAACCAGTCCGATCCTGCGGTGTTGCCCTCATGAAACGGCGGAGTCGGGAGTCTCCGCCTCTTTCGTGGTGCCTCGCACGAGTGGCTTTGCAACGTTGGCGGGTCGCTGCCACAAAATACGGTATGGCAGACCCGCCGGGCAGACAAATGCCGGACAGACAAATGGGGGACTCGATGGCCGATACCGACGACATCCTGGAGCGTATCCGACGCCGCGCCCACGAGTTGTGGGAGAGCGAAGGCCGCCCGCACGGCCGCGATTCCGACCATTGGACCCAGGCGGAAGCGGAAATCCGTGGCGCCGGCGCCCTGGAGCCGACCGAAAAGGCCGCCGGATCGCGCAAGAAGACCGCCACCTCCAAGGCCGCCGGCAAGAGCACCCGCGCCGCCGCCGAATCGCTGTCGGAGGTCGCGGGTACCCCGGCGGAGAGCGTCAAATCCGAACCCGCCAAGCCGACGAAGGCAAAGCAGGCCTCCGCCAATGCGAAAGCCGAGGATGCCCCCAAGGCAGCAGGCGGAAAGACCGCCGCCAAGGCGACGCCCGCCAAGACCCCGCGCGGTCCCAAGAAGGACGGCGGCAAGAGCGCCTCGGCCGGCTGACCCCGGCCCTCACCGTCGGAACCCTTCGGCTCCGGAGCCGGTTGTCAGGGACATCCTGTAAACTTCTCCGGAGGACTTCCCATGGCCGGCTCGCCGTCGATGGACGACTGCATCCGCAACTGCACCGACTGCCACACGATCTGCCTGGAAACCGTCGCGCACTGCCTGACCAAAGGCGGCGCGCATGCGGAGGCCGGGCATATCCGCCTGCTGCTGGACTGCGTCGACATCTGCCGCACCAGCGCGGATTTCATAATCCGCGGCTCCCGCTTCCACCATCTCACCTGCGGCGCCTGTGCCGAGATCTGTGCGGCCTGTGCCGACGACTGCGACCGCATGGCCGACGATTCCATGATGAAGCGGTGCGCCGAGATGTGCCGCCGCTGTGCCGAAAGCTGCCGCTCGATGTCGCGCATGGCCGCTTGATCCGGCTCCCCCCTACTCCATCACCGCCGCTTCCTCCGGCGCCGGCGCCCCCGCCTTCGGCCGCCGGAGCAGCAGCAGCATCGGGATCACCAGCAGCGCGACGTACATCATCAGTTTGAAATCGTCGATGTAGGCGATCATCGCCGCCTGCTGCGTGACCTGGGCGTTCAGCATCGCCAGCGCCTGGGGGGAGGCGGTGATCTGCTCCGTCATCGCCTGGGAAAACGGCGTCAGGTGTGCGGACAGGCTGGCATGGTTGACCTGGGTGTTCTGCGACAGCAGGGTCATCACCACCGAGATGCCGACGCTGCTGCCCAGGTTGCGAACCAGACTGAACAGGCTGGCGGCGTCGGTGCGCAGCCGCGGCTCCAGCGTGGCGAAGGCGATGGTGCTGAGCGGCACGAAGACCAGCCCCAAACCCAGCCCCTGCACCACGCCGCTGATGATGATCGGCTCGCGGTCCATCACGATGGTGAAGCCGGTCATGTACCACAGCGACCAGCTGGTCAGCAGCACGCCCGCCAGGATCAGCAGCCGCGCGTCCACCTTGCGCACAAGCCGTCCCACCATCAGCATCGAGATCATCGTGCCGACGCCGCGCGGCGCCAGCACCAGCCCGGTGGTGACCGTCGGGTAGCCCAGCAGGTTCTGCAGCATCGGCGGCAGCAGCGCCATGGTCGCCAGCAGGATCACGCCGATCACGAAGATCAGGATCAGGCCGGTGACGAAGTTGCGGTCGCGCAGCAGCGCCGGGTCGATGAAGGGTTCGGTCTTCGTGTTGCCGTGGGCGGTGGCGATGTGGACGGCGAAGATCCAGAAGGCGCAGGCGGCCAGCGCCGTCTCGATCCAGATCTCGGTCGCGCCGAACCAGTCCAGCTGCTCGCCGCGGTCCAGCAGCATCTGGAAGGCGCCGACCGCCAGCCCCAGCATGGCGAAGCCGAAGAAATCGAAGCCGCGCTGCCGGCCCTTGGTCTCATGCAGGAAGACCAGCATGCCGAAGAAGGCCAGCAGCCCGACCGGCAGGTTGATGTAGAAGACCCAGCGCCAGCTGAAGCTGTCGGTCAGCCAGCCGCCCAGCGTCGGCCCGGCGATCGGGCCGACCATGATGCCGGCGCCCCACAGCGCCATCGCCTGCCCGTGCCGCTCCTTCGGGTTGATGTCCAGCAGCACCGATTGGGACAGCGGCACCAGGGCCGCGCCGAAGATGCCCTGCACCAGCCGGAAGGCCACCATCTGCGTCAGGCTGCCGGCCAGCCCGCACAGCACCGAGGCCGCTGTGAAGCCTGCCACCGCGATCAGGAACAGCCGCTTGCGCCCGAACCGGTCGGCCATCCAGCCGGTGGCCGGCGTGGCGATGGCTGCGGCCACGATATAGGAGGTCAGCACCCAGGTGATGGTGTCCTGCGCCGCCCCCAGGCTGCCCTGCATGCTGGGCAGGGCGACGTTGGCGATGGTGGTGTCCAGCACCTGCATGATGGTGGCGAGCATGATCGACACGGTGATCATGCCGCGATGCTTCACCTCATGCGGGGCGGCAGGGGATTGACTGGCGGCCATGGAGTGCCTGCGGATGATTGTCGGTTGGTGGGGGCGAAGGCCTTACCGGATCGCCGCGACCGCGCTGCCGATCACGCCCGGCAGCGGCCGGCTGTAATGGGTGTCGACCTCCACCTCGGCGCTCAGGCCGGTGCGCAGCGGCACGGCGGCGGCATCCGTCCCGTCGATGCGCAGACGGACCGGCACGCGCTGCACCACCTTCACCCAGTTGCCGGTGGCGTTCTGGGCGGGCAGGACCGAGAACTCAGATCCGGTGCCGGCACCGATGCTCTCGACATGGGCGGTCAGGGTGCGGCCGGAATAGGCATCCAGCACCACGGTCGCGGTCTGCCCGACGGCCATGTGGGTCAGGTCGGTTTCCTTGAAATTGGCCTCGACCCAACTCGACCCACTCATCACCAGACTGACCGCCGAGAGTCCGACAGAGGCGTATTGCCCCACGAGCAGGCGGTCGGTCTGGCTGACCACGCCGTCGGCCGGCGCCGTCACCACCGTGTGGTCCAGGTCGCGCTGTGCGGACGCCTTCTTCGCCAACGCCTCCAGCACCATCGGATGGCGGTCGGTGGGGATGTCGGGATCGCCGCCCAGCGCGGCGCGGGCGCTGATCACAGACTGCTTCTCGGTATTCAGGTCCTGCTGCGCCGCCATCAGGTCATGGCGCACGGAATCATAGGTCGCGCGCGCGGCAACGCCGGTCTTCAGCAGATCCTGCTGGCGCTGGAACTCGCGCTGCTCGAAGGCGACCTTCTCCTCCGCCGCGGCCTGCTTGGCCTGCGCCTCGCCCAGGTCGGCGCGCAACTGCTCCACCTTCAGCCGGGCCGACGCCAGCGCCGCGTCCGCCTGCTGAAGGGCCAGCCGATAAGGCTCGTCATCGATGCGGAACAGCAGGTCGCCGCGATGGACCGGCTGGCTCTCACGCACCGCCACCTCGACGATACGGCCGGAGATGTCCGGGCTGATCGTCACCTTGTCCTGCTGGACATAGGCATTGTCTGTCGAGACATAGCGCCCGCCGACGACATACTCATAGCCGCCGCCCACCGCCACCAGCAGCGGCAGAGCGGCCATCAGAACCCAGCGGCGCCAGCGCGTCCGGCGGACGGGTTTGGCGGCTGGTTGAGCGGCAGGACGGGTTTCGGTATCGCGGTCGGTCACGGCGGTCATTGCGGTCGGGTCCCGAAGGAAAAAAGGAATGCGTCAGGCTTTGGCGGCGATCTTCTCGGCACTCATCTTCTCGGGCGGCTCGGCCGCCCGGCGGTCGGACAGGTTGGCGCGCATGTGGGCCAGCATCTCGACCAGCTTGGCCTCGGCGTCGGACGGAAGACCGGCCAGCGCCTCCGCATAGATGCCGGTGGCGAGCGCCCGGCCCTGCTCCAGCACCGCATGTGCTTTCGGCGTCAGATGCGGCAGGCGGGCGCGCCGGTCGGTCGGATCGGCGCGGCGTTCGATCCAGCCGCCCTCCTCCATGCGGTCGATCTGCCGGCAGAGCGTGATCGCCTCGATCTCCATCAGATCGGCCAGCGCCGCCTGCTTGATCCCCTCGTTCCGCGCCAGCGTGGCGATCACCGACCATTGCGCGCGGGTCAGCCCGAGATGGCGGGCGCGCTGGTCGAAACGGACGCGCATCATGCGCGCCGTATCGGTCAGGACGGCACCCAGGCTCATCGAATGGGAGTTTGCAGAGCGGGTATCGGCAGCGGAGGACATCGGCACATCATAAGCTTGCTTATCGATTTGGGTGAATTAATAAGCCTGCTTATCATCGGCAATCCTCGCGGCACGCATGGCAGGGCCACGCCGACGTCGCGCCTCCGGCGCCTGAGACAGGATCGCGCCTCTGGCGCGCGCGACAGGAGATTGCTAAGGTGCCCACCCGTTTCGTTCCATTCCTTTCGCCAACTCGCCCGAATCGACCAGCTGAGGACCGATCCATGCCGCACTACCGTTCCCGCACCTCCACCCACGGCCGCAACATGGCGGGCGCGCGCGGCCTGTGGCGGGCGACCGGCATGAAGGACGGCGATTTCGGCAAGCCGATCATCGCCATCGCCAACTCCTTCACCCAGTTCGTACCCGGACACGTCCACCTGAAGGATCTGGGTCAGCTGGTCGCCCGCGAGATCGAGAAGGCCGGCGGCGTGGCGAAGGAATTCAACACCATCGCGGTGGACGACGGCATCGCCATGGGCCATGGCGGCATGCTGTACAGCCTGCCCTCGCGCGAGCTGATCGCCGACGCGGTGGAGTACATGGCGAACGCGCACTGCGCCGATGCGCTGGTCTGCATCTCCAACTGCGACAAGATCACGCCCGGCATGCTGATGGCCGCAATGCGCCTGAACATCCCGGCGGTCTTCGTCTCCGGCGGCCCGATGGAGGCCGGCAAGGTCAAGTGGCGCGGCAAGGTCAAGTCGGTCGACCTGATCGACGCCATGGTCGCCGCCGCCAACCCGACCGTCTCCGATGAAGAGGCGGCGGAGATGGAGCGCGGCTCCTGCCCGACCTGCGGCTCCTGCTCCGGCATGTTCACCGCCAATTCGATGAACTGCCTGACGGAAGCGCTGGGCCTGTCCCTGCCCGGCAACGGCACCATCCTGGCGACCCACGCCGACCGCAAGGAGCTGTTCCTTGCCGCCGGCCGCATGGCGGTCGACCTCTGCCGCCGCTGGTATCAGGAGGAGGATGCGACCGCCCTGCCGCGCGGCATCGCCACCAAGGCGGCGTTCGAGAACGCGATGACGCTCGACATCGCCATGGGCGGTTCGACCAACACCGTCCTGCACATCCTGGCCGCGGCGCAGGAAGGCGGCATCGACTTCACGATGGCCGACATCGACCGGCTGTCGCGCCACGTCCCCAACGTCTGCAAGGTCGCCCCGGCGGTGGCCGACGTCCATATCGAGGACGTGCACCGCGCCGGCGGCATCTTCGGCATCCTGGGCGAACTTGACCGTGCCGGCCTGCTGAACCGCGAGGCGCCGACCGTCCATGCCCCGACGCTGGGCGACGCGCTGGACCGCTGGGACGTGATGCGCACCCAGGACCAGTCCGTCCACACCCTGTACCGCGCCGCCCCCGGCGGCATCCCGACCGTCGTACCCTTCAGCCAGGAGCGCCGCTGGCCGGAGCTGGACCTCGACCGCGAGAAGGGCGTGATCCGCAAGGCCGAGAACGCCTTCAGCCAGGACGGCGGCCTCGCCGTGCTGTACGGCAACATCGCGGAGAACGGCTGCATCGTGAAGACGGCGGGCGTCGACGCCTCCAACCTCGTCTTCGCCGGGCCGGCCCGCGTGTTCGAGAGCCAGGACGACGCCGTCGCCGGCATCCTGGGCGACGTGGTCAAGGCGGGCGAAGTGGTGGTCATCCGCTACGAGGGTCCGCGCGGCGGACCCGGCATGCAGGAAATGCTGTACCCGACCAGCTACCTGAAGTCGAAGGGGCTGGGCAAGGCCTGCGCACTGGTCACCGATGGTCGTTTCTCCGGCGGCACGTCGGGGCTGTCGATCGGCCACGTCTCGCCGGAAGCGGCGCAGGGCGGCGCCATCGGACTGGTGCAGGACGGCGACCGCATCGAGATCGACATCCCCAACCGCATCATCCGCCTCGCCGTCGATGACCAGGAAATGCAGCGCCGCCGCGATGCGATGAACGCCAAGGGTGTGGATGCCTGGAAGCCGGCCAGCCGCGACCGCGTGGTTTCCCCGGCGCTCCGCGCCTATGCCGCCCTGACGACCAGCGCCGACCGCGGCGCCGTGCGCGACGTGTCCCAGGTGGAGAATATCGCCGTCCGCCGCTGAGCCAGTTTGACCCGGCCAGCGTCAATCGCGACCGAGCCAGGCACAGCGGATATTCATCACAAGTAACAATCAAGGCGCCGCGCAAGTCGCGGCGCTTTCTTTTTGCCCCGAATTACATACACCGATATGTTGGCTTCCGCCTGCGCGAAAATCTTAGGGCGATACATCGCTCGGATGTTCGCAAAATTCGAATTGCATGCTCTAATATGCCAACGCGAATTCCGCAAAGGGGGCGGACATGGCGGACACCATGTTGGGCACAGCGACGGACGAAGGTCGTCCTTGGCAGGAGGCATCACGCCTGCCGGGCGACAAGCCGCGCGAGCGCAAGGTGGTAACGGCGATGTTCGTCGACATCGTCCGCTCCTCCGCCATCGTGGCCGGCCGTGATCCGGAGGATGCGGACGACCTGCTCCTCTCCATTCTGGATCGCGTGACGGAGGCGGTGCCGCGTTTCGCAGGCACGGTGACGCAGATGCTGGGCGATGGTTTCCTGGCGACCTTCGGCGCCCCCGGCGCCAAGGAGGACCACGCCCTGCGCGCCTGTCTGGCTGCCCAGGACATCCTCAGCGCCACCCGCGACGAGCATGGAAAGCCGCTTTTCCAGATCCGCATCGGCATCAGTTCCGGCGACGCCGTGACCCATGTGGTGACCAACGGCCTGTGGTCCGACTACCGTGCCATCGGTGAATGCGTGCATATGGCCGCCAAGCTGCAGCAGCGCGCCGCCGCCGACACTGCGCAGCTCAGCCGCGACACGCTGGACCTGATCCCGGTCGGCGTGACGGCGCGCCCGATGGGAAGCCTGCGTTTGTCCGACGAGGTGGAGCCGATGCCGGCCTTCCTGCTCGACGGAGCCCGTGCCGTCCGCCGCACCGCCACCGACCTGCTGTCCGCCACCGACGCCCCCTATGTCGGCCGCGAGCAGGA
The DNA here is from genome assembly GCF_003116065.1 of Azospirillum sp. TSO5. Taxonomy (NCBI): domain Bacteria; kingdom Pseudomonadati; phylum Pseudomonadota; class Alphaproteobacteria; order Rhodospirillales; family Azospirillaceae; genus Azospirillum; species Azospirillum sp. TSO5. The sequence continues at coordinate 120,267 of NZ_LGQY01000018.1, forward strand.
GGTGGCGACGCTGTTCTCCATCACCGATTCGGTGGAGGCCGGGGCGCCGGCCCAGCTCCTGCTGCAGGGAGAGGCGGGAATCGGCAAGTCGCGGCTGGTGGGAGAGTTTCTGCGCGATCCGCGCAGCCGGCGCTGGACCCTGCTGCAATGGCCGCAGATGCCGATCCGCCGGCTGGCCGATCCCGACGACCTCGAGGCGGTGGCGCTGAGCCTGGCGGAGCAGGTGGCCGGCCGCGCCAGCGAGGAGGGCGTCGGCTGGGTGTGCGAGGCTGCGGGCCGCCGGTCCGGTTCGCTGGCCGGCGATGCCGTGCGGGCGCTGTTCGGCCTGCCGGGCCTCGACCCGCTGTGGAGCGGCCTCGATGCGGCGCAACGCCTGTCGCTGGGCATCGAGGGGCTTGTGGGGGCAACGCTTGAGCTGGCGGCGACGGTCCCATCGCATGATGGCGCCGAGACCGATGGCGAGGGGATCGTGGGACGGCCGTTGCTGGTCCTGGTCGAGGATGCCCATTGGGCGCGGCCGGTGATGGTGCGGCTGCTGGATCGGCTGGCGGAAGCACTGCCAGGGTCCGGGTCACGCCTGCTGCTGCTCGCAACCCGGCGACCGCCGCCGCTGGGACCGGAATCACGCGAACAGGGCTGGAACGGCCGGCCGGGCGGGCGGCGCATGGAATTGGGCATGCTGTCGCCGGATCAGGTTCAGAGTTTCCTGGCCCATTGGCTGGGGCCGGACTGGTCGCTGGTGGAGTTGAAGGCCCAGGTCGCCACCCGCTGCCAGGGCGTTCCGCTTTATCTGGAAGAGGTTCTGCGCACGCTGGAGACGTCCAACGCCATCGAAGGCACGCCGGGCTCCTACCGGCTGATCGACCCGCTGGTGGTCGACAAGCTGCCGCGTACGCTGCACGCGCTGCTGGCAGAGCGCATGGACCTGATGACGCTGGAACGGCGCCGGCTGCTGATGAACGCCGCCGTGATCGGCAATACCTTCGACGTTGGGCTTCTGCAGGCTCTGACCGGCCTGTCGATGTCGATCCTGTCCGACTATCTGGCCTATCTGGAGCGTGCCGGCTTCGTGCTGCGCACCCGCCTGCTGCCCAACCTGGAATATTCCTTCAAGCATGCGCTGATCCAGGAGGTCGCCTACGCCACCCTGACGAAGTCCGACCGCCGGGCGCTGCATGCCCGCGTGCTGGAGGCGCTGCGCCACCGCCGCGACGCCGACCTTCCCAACCGCCTGGACCTGCTGGCTCACCACGCCTTCAAGGCGGAAAACTGGCCGGCCGCGCACCTGTTCGGCCGGCGTGCCGGCGTGCGGGCGGAACTGCGTTCCCGGTTGGAGGATGCGAGCCGGCATTACGACTGTGCCATTGCTGCTCTTGACAGGATGGCTGATGACGTTCGCAATAAAACTAGACGCATTGATTTGTTTATCGCAAGCGCTCGCGCCAGACTTCCTCGTGCGGTTAAGCATAAGGATGAAAAGCTTGAAGAAGCGATGAAAATGTCCCTTGGAATTGGCGACACCGATCGCTATGCGCGCGCCTCATCACTTATGGCTGCATTTGAATGGTCTTATGGGAACATTGACAAAGCCATTCATTTTAGCCAAGAAGGCCTGAACACAAGCAAAGGTGTTTTTGACAAGAGAACTCACCTACAGATACTTGCTCGTTTAGGAGGGATACTGTCAGACAAAGGATGCTTTCACGAAAGTCGTGATGCCTTGTTAACAGCCAAAGCAATGCTTCCGCATCTTCGTACTCAGGAGCGGTTTGGGCTTGCCGTTATCGCTCCTGTCGGAGTGCTCTCTAATCTGGCTCGGAGCTCCGCTGAGCTCGGCAGAGCAGAAGAAGCGAAAGCTCTCGCGCTAACAGCCATTGATGCAGCAGACGGCGGCAGTCACAATTTTTCAAAAGTATACTCTCACGAGTACATGGGGTGGGTATCACTTCTTCTTGGAAAGCCAGAAGAAGCTATCCCACACCTTCTTCACGCTTTAGATTTGTGCAATATAGTTAGTGTTCGTCTTCACAAACCGTTTATTCTTGGTGCTCTAGGCTATGCTAACTCAAAATGTGGATACGCCAAAGAGGGCATGAAATATTTTGACCAGTGCTTTGCCACGTCTGGAAGCGATGGAGTACTAGCCTCACTTAGCCAGATCTACATCTGGCACGCCGAAGCACTTCTAGCGCTTGGTTATGCATCAAGTGCGCAGCAGCAAGCAAAACGTGTACGCATTACGGCGAAACAGACTGGGCGCATCGGCTACTTCTGCGAAGCTCTTTTTATTGAATCCCAATCTTCCCTTGCTTTAGGCGATACAGCTGCCCTCCAAACCTTGGAGGAGGCCGCCTTGCTCGCCTATTCATTGGGATTGGCCCGTGTAATAGAGCGCAGAAAAACATTCTCTGCACGTCATAAAGATATCAAAACCAAGGTCGATATAGACATCTAATCCGATCAAATACAATTCCGGACACGCTCCGCTTGCCGAAAATAATTAAGCACGTAATTCCGTATCGCGCTAGTTAAGGCAACTCCAGAAGGGCGACTTCCGTTAACTTCATGACACAGATCATGAAGTGGTCGCCGCTGCTTTTCAGCAATTTCTTCAAGCCCATTCCAGATTGTTGACTCCAATCGTAGCTTCGCACGTCGATCGCCCAACGGAATGGTGCGAGAAACGATCACTGGCCATTGCATATAGCTTTCCAAATCTGAATTTGCAGGAGATCGGAAAAGTAAATTCTTTTTGGGCTGCATAGGGACCTCTCCAACGACCGCCGACAACCGGAACCCAAGTGATCGTCATCATCTATGCCTAGAGATCGGATTCGGCTGTGAAATCCTTCACAGCGTGAAATTGCTTCGAATGCGATGCATTGAGAACCGACGCTCTGCCTCGGTTAACGTAACGCTAGGGGAAATCAAAATGACGATCCAGAACATCCAGAATTCGATGGTCCGTGGTGCCGATGGCCGCCTGTATGCCATTTCGGCCAATGGCGTTACCGAGATCGCAGACGCCATTGCTGCTAGCAACCGCTCTCACATTCGCTCGGGCGAGCTTTCCGGGCGCGATGTTGCCGATCACGAGGCAGCTCGAAACATGGTAACCCCGAACCTCTAAGAATCCATTCGGATCGTGGCGGCCAGTTGCGGATCATTATTGGCCGCCACCGATCCAAAGACGAGGATGCGCATCGGATCAAATTCCGAGCATTACGCCAAAGCCGCTCACCTTTAAGTCAGTGACGTGCGATGCCCTTCGATCTGCTCGATGTCAAAGCCTCCGTTTCGGATGCGGTGAAGGCCCACACGGTCGGCACCCACCGGGTCATGGCGCCCGAACAGACCCTGGCACGGGTCGCCCCGTTCCTGCCGATCATGGGGATCACCCGGGTCGCCAACGTCACCGGACTGGATGCCGTCGGCATTCCGGTGGTTATGGTGACACGGCCGAACTCGCGCTCCATCTCGGTGTCGCAGGGCAAGGGGGTGACGCTCGCCGCCGCCAAGGCCTCGGGGGTCATGGAGTCGATCGAGAGCTATCACGCCGAACGGATCACCCTGCCGCTGAAGTTCGCCAGCTTCGAGGAGCTGCGCTGGACCCACCCGGTGGTGGACGTCGACCGCCTGCCCCGGCTGTCGACCGGCAGCTTCAATTCCAACAGCCCCATCCTGTGGATCGAGGGGCAGGACCTGCTGAACGGCGGCCCGAAATGGGTTCCGTTCGAGATGGTCCACCTGAATTTCACCGTGCCGATGGCCCCCGGCCACGGCGCTTTCCTGGCCGGCTCCAACGGGCTGGCGTCGGGCAACCACAAGGTGGAGGCGATCAGCCACGCCGTCACCGAACTGGTGGAGCGCGACGCGACCACCCTGTGGCGCCTGCAGGACCCGGCTTCCCAGACGGCAACCCGCATCGACCTGGACAGCATCGACGATCCGGTCTGCCGTTCGCTGATCGACCGGTTCGAAGCCGCCGGCGTCGCCGTCGGCGTGTGGGAGACCACCAGCGACGTCGGCTTGCCCGCCTTTCTCTGCCGCATCGTCGAGCGTGAGGAAATGCCCCAGCATTCCATCCGTCCGGCCACCGGCATGGGCTGCCATGCGGCGCGCGAGATCGCCCTGTCCCGCGCCCTGACCGAGGCGGCGCAGAGCCGCCTGACCTTCATCGCCGGCGCCCGCGACGACATGCCCCGTGCCGAATACGAACGCCACCTCGACCCCGCCCACCACGCCCGCTGGAAGGCCATGATCGTGGACGGCGCCGGCCGGCGCTCCTTCCACCATTGTCCGACCAGCACCGCCCCCACCATCGAGGCCGACCTCGCCCACCAGCTCGACCGGCTGCGCGCCGTCGGCATCGAGGAAGCGGTGGCGGTCGACCTGACCAAGCCCGAATTTGGCATTCCCGTCGTGCGCGTCGTCGTGCCCGGGCTGGAGGGTGCCGACGAATCCCCCGATTATCTGCTGGGTGAACGCGGCCTGCGCGTGCTCGGCACCCAAGCCATGGAGAAGGCGGCATGAGCGGCGTCTATGTCTTTCTCGGCCCCACCCTGCCGCGCGAGGACGCGGCGCTGGAGCTGGACGCCACCTATCTGCCGCCGGTCGCCCAGGGCGACGTTCTGCGGCTGTGCGCGGAAAAGCCGGCGGCCATCGGCATCATCGACGGTTTCTTCGAAAGCGTGCCGTCGGTCTGGCACAAGGAAATCCTCTACGCCATCCATGCCGGCATCCCGGTGTTCGGCGCCTCCAGCATGGGGGCACTGCGCGCGGCGGAGCTGTATCCCTTCGGTATGATCGGCGTCGGCGCCATCTTCGAGGCGTTCCGCGACGGCCGGCTGGAGGATGACGACGAGGTGGCGGTGATCCACGGCCCGGCCGAGCTGGGCTACACCTCCCTGTCGGAGGCGATGGTCAACATCCGCCGCACCCTGTCCGACGCGGTCGCCGACCGGGTGCTGACCGCCGAGACGGCCCTGCGCCTGGAATCCATCGCCAAGGAACTGCCCTACCGCGAGCGCGGCTATGGACGAATGCTGCGTCTGGGTGGCGATATCGGCCTGCCGGCGTCCGAATTGGCGGCCTTCCGCAGTTGGCTGCCGCAGGGCCGGTTCGACCAGAAGCGCGAGGATGCCAAGGCGATGCTGCGCACCATGGCCCGGCGGCTGGGCCGTCCGACGGGTGACGATGCGGCACCGGAGGCCCGTTTCCACTTCGAGCGCACCGTCCTTTGGGAACGTGCCCTGCGCGACGCGGCTCCGCTCGCGATGTAAGGGCGTATCCGCTAGACTGATCGCGCCGGGGTGGCGATGACCGCCAGCCCGGCGCGAAACTGTGCCTGGACGGACGGATGAACGCGCCGATGGATGTTGCGGCGGTGCTGAGGCGCAACCGGCTGCTCGGGGAACTCGATGCCGAGCAGATGGCGGAAATGCTGACGCTGGGCCGTATCGCCCGCTTCGATGCCGACCAGATCATCTTCGACAAGGGGGACCCCGGCGACAGCCTGTTCGCCGTGTTGAAGGGGCAGATCGCCATCCGCACCTCCTCGGCGGACGGCAAGACGATGCTGCTGAACATCCTGGAAGCCGGCGATGTCTTGGGCGAGATCGGCCTGATCGATGGACGGGAACGCACGGCCGCCGCGATCGCCCTGCGGCCGGTCGAGCTTTACCGGATCGACCGCTCCGACTTCATCCCCTTCCTGGAGCGCCACCCGCGCCTGTGCACCCGCATGATGATCGTGCTGTGCGACCGGCTGCGCTGGGTATCGGAGAACATCGAGGACGCGGTCTTCCACGACGTGCCGCGCCGGCTTGCCCGCCGGCTGCTGCTGCTGTCGGACAGCTACGGCCAGCAGACTCCGACCGGCTTGCGGCTGACCCTGCCGCTGTCGCAGGAAGCGCTGGCCAACATGTTGGGCGTCACCCGTGAAATGGTGAACAAGTGCCTCGGCGCCCTACGAAAGGCCGGAGTGGTGACATATGCCAAAGGGTTTATCGTCATCAACGATCTGGCATTGCTTAAGGACATGGCCGGCGACCCCGAACGGGTTCCCTAGGGGGAATCCTTACCTGCCTAAAGTTTTGTTCCCAAAACCGGTTGTGGTCGCGTTATAGTGTGCATGCGCTGGGGGCAATCGCACGGGTAGCACGAGGGCTTAAGAGCATGTCGAGCGAAGGGAACAGGAAATCTCGCGTCGATCAATCTACGGGCGTTGCTTCACTGACTTCCCGCACGCTCAAATTGTCCGGGCGCGATGTTACGATCAAATTGGAGCCGTCCTATTGGGAAGGGCTCGAAGAAATTTGCCGTCGGGAGGATCTGACGGTGGACGAACTCTGCTACGATGTCCGTGATCGCATGGAGCAGCAGGGTCGTCGCTCTTCCCAGGCCGGCGTGTCGCTTGCCAACGCCTTGCGCGTGTTCGTGGTCGGCTATTTCAGGCAGGCGGCGACCGAACGTGGCCATGCGCGTGCCGGCCATGGCCAGGGCCGCCCCTTCATCGCGACTCCCTTCGACATCGTCCCGGTCACCAGCGACAGCTGACACCTGAAAAAGGCCGGTCCTCTTGGGGACAGGCCTTTCGACCCGCCCCCAATGTGTTGCGCCGACCGTCTTATTGGGCGGTCCAGCCGCCATCCATCGTCAGGGCCGCACCGCGCATGTTGCCGGCGGCCTCCGAGCACAGGAACACTGCCAGTTCGCCCAGCTGTTCCGGCGTGACGAAGGATTTGGACGGCTGCTTCTCGCTCAGCAGCTCGCGCCCGGCCTCCTCCACCGACAGGTTGCGCGAGGCAGCCAGCGCGTCGATCTGCTTCTGCACCAGCGGCGTCAGCACCCAGCCCGGGCAGATGGCGTTGCAGGTGATGTTGGTCTCCGCCAGTTCCAGCGCCGTTACCTTGGTCAGGCCGATCACGCCATGCTTGGCGGCGACATAGGCCGACTTGTTGACCGACGCCACCAGCCCGTGCACCGACGCGATGTTGATGACCCGGCCCCAGCCGCGCGCCTTCATGCCCGGCAACGCGGCTCGGGTGCCGTGGAAAACGGCCGACAGGTTGATGGCGATCACCGCGTCCCAGCTTTCCACCGGGAAGGCGTCGACCGGCGCCACATGCTGGATGCCGGCATTGTTGACCAGCACGTCCAGCCGGCCATAGGCCGCCTCGGTGGCGGCGACCATCGCCTCGATCTCCGCGGGCTTGGACATGTCGGCGCCGTTGTGGGCGACGCGCACACCGAATTCCGTCGACAGCGACCGGCACAGCTCGGCGATGTAGCCGGCATCGCCGAAGCCGTTCAGCATCAGGTCGGCACCCTGCCCCGCAAGCTGCCGTGCGATCCCAAGGCCGATCCCGCTGGTGGACCCAGTAACGAGCGCGGCCTTCCCCTTCAGATTGGTCATTCTTCTTTATCCTTCGATCGGCATGGAACGGAGGTCCGGGGCGACGATCAACTCGCACCCGGTGTTGGCGATCACCTGCTCCACCGTGACACCGGGGGCGGTTTCCTTCAAGACGAGCCCGACGTCGGTCGGCTCGATGACGGCGAGGTCGGTCACCACGAGGTCGACCCGACGGACCGAGGTCAGCGGTAGGGCGCAGCGTTCGACGATTTTCGCCTCGCCCTTGGCGCTGTGCTGCATCGCGACGATCACCCGGCGGGCGCCGGTGACCAGATCCATCGCCCCGCCCATGCCCGGCACCATCTTGCCAGGCACCATCCAGTTGGCGAGCCGCCCCTCGCGGTCCACCTGCAGGCCGCCCAGCACGGTGACGTCCAGATGGCCGCCGCGGATCAGTCCGAAGGAGAGGGCGCTGTCGAAGGACGCCGCCCCCGGCAGGGCCGAGATGGGCGAGCCGCCGGCGTCGGTCAGGTCGTGGTTCTCCGCGCCGGTGATCGGGCCGGACATGCCGACGATCCCGTTCTCCGACTGGAAGAACACGTGGCGTCCGACGGGGACATAGCGGGCGACCAGGGTCGGCAGGCCGATACCCAGGTTGACGAGGTCGCCGTCCTTCAGTTCCAGCGCGACGCGCTTGGCGATCAGGGTCTTTTCATCCATGGCTCGATACTCCCCGATCAGCGCGGCTTGGAGGTGACGATGTGGTCGACCAGCACCGACGGCGTCATCACCGCGTCGGGCGGGATGCAACCGACGGGCAGGATGTCCTCGGCCTCGGCGATGACGGTGGCGCCGGCCATCGCCATCAGCGGGTTGAAGTTGCGCGCGGTCAGCGCGTAGGTCAGGTTGCCGTAGTGGTCGGCCTGCTTGGCGGCGACCAGCGCGAAGTCGGCCTTGATCGGCATTTCCAGCAGATAGGTCACGCCGTCGATCTCGACCTTGCGCTTGCCCTCCTCCACCGTGGTGCCGACGCCGGTGGGGGTCAGAACGCCGCCCAGCCCGACGCCGCCGGCGCGGATGCGCTCGGCCAGCGTGCCCTGCGGCACCAGCTCCACCTCGATGTCGCCGGCGATCATCTGCTTCTGCGTCTCGGGGTTCAGGCCGATGTGGCTGGTGACGACACGGCGCACCAGCTTCTCCACCACCAGCTTGCCCAGTCCATTGTTGGGGCGGGCGGTGTCGTTGGCGATGATGGTCAGGTCGCGCTTGCCCTGGCGGATCAGTTCGTCCACCAGCCGGTTGGGGCCACCGACGGCCATGAAGCCGCCGATCAGCAGGGAAGCACCGTCGGGAATACGCGCGACTGCTTCTTCCAGGGATATGAGCTTGTTCATCGTCAGACGATCCCGGTCAGGTAATAGACGGCGATCACGAAGAAGACCGCCAGCGTCTTGATGCAGGTGACGGCGAAGATGTCGCCATAGGACTGCCGGTGCGTCAGCCCGGTGACGCCCAGCAAGGTGATGACGGCACCGTTGTGCGGCAAGGTATCCATGCCGCCGCTGGCCATCGAGGCGACGCGGTGCAGCACCTCCATCGGAATGCCGACGGCGTTGGCGGCGGTGATGAACTGGTCGGCCATGGCAGCCAGCGCGATGCTCATGCCGCCGGATGCCGATCCGGTGATGCCGGCCAGCGCGGTGACCGTCACCGCCTCGTTCACCAGCGGGTTGGGGATGGCGGACAGCGCGTCGCGGATCACCAGGAAGCCCGGCAGCGCCGCGATCACCGCACCGAAGCCGTATTCCGACGCCGTGTTCATCGAGGCCAGCAGCGACCCGCCGATCGCGGCCTTCGTGCCCTCGGCGAATCGCTGGGACACCGGCTTCCAGGCGAAGGCCAGCACCAGCAGGATGCCACAGAGCAGCGCCCCTTCCACCGCCCAGATGCCGGCGACGGCGGAGACCTGCGTCACCAGCGGCTTGGCGCCGGGGGTCAGCGCCACTTCGCTGGTGGCACCGTACACGTTGGGGATCGCCATGGTGAACAGCTTGTTCAGCACGCCGACGGCGACCAGCGGCGACAGCGCCAGGATCGGATTCGGCAGCAGTTCGGAGGCCACCGGCTCCGGCTCGTTGGTGTGGCCGCTGCCATAACCCTCGCCGCGCGCGATGGCAGAGCGCACCCGCCATTCCAGATAGAGCAGGCCCAGCGTCAGGATGAAGACCGAGCCGATCAGGCCCAGCCAGGGGGCGGCATAGGCGTCGGTCTTGAAGAAGGTGGTGGGAATGATGTTCTGGATTTGCGGCGTGCCCGGCAGCGCGTCCATGGTGACGGTGAAGGCGCCCAGCGCGATCACGCCGGGGATCAGGCGCTTGGGGATGTCGCCCTGCCGGAACATCTCCGCCGCGAACGGATAGACGGCGAAGACCACGACGAACAGCGACACGCCGCCATAGGTCAGCAGCAGGCAGACCAGGACGATGGAGGTCACCGCACGCTCGCGCCCGACCAGCTTGATGACGGCCGAGACGATCGACTTGGAGAAGCCGGACAGCTCGATCACCTTGCCGAACACCGCGCCCAGCAGGAAGACCGGGAAGTACAGCTTCACGAAGCCGACCATCTTGTCCATGAACAGACCGGTGAAGACCGGCGGCACGGCGGACGGGTCGGTCAGCAGCACCGCCGCCAGCGCCGCCACCGGCGCGAAGAGGATGACGCTGAAGCCCCGGTAGGCGACCAGCATGAGGAACGCGAGCGCTCCCAAGCAGATCAGGAAACTCATTTGGACGATGCTCCCTCGGTGGTTCTTTTCGGATGGCCGACGTCTTGGATGTCGGTTCCGGGCATTGCGGCTGAGACAGCCGGCGCAGCCTCTCGTGGTGGACCCGGCTACGGGTGCATGCATCGATATGAGCAAAGGTCATGCCACTGGCAGGGAGCATGGTCGTCACAGGCGAAACCTTTGACACCGCTGACTTTTTGCACTGCACACAAAACCGCCGGCCGAGCTTAATGTCTCAGACCAGAGACTGCACGCAGCAAAGAAGTCTCATTTTCGAGATACAGTCTCTGTTTATAGACAGGAGTGGCGACACGAGACGATCCCAATGGGCAGCGGTTGAGCGGGCCAATGGAATGCCGCTTGACCTTCCAATCGCTGGAAGGCGCAGCCTGTTCCCATCGAGCATCGTCACACTGTGAGGGAGAAGACCCATGCTGACATTGAAGGTTTCCGGAATGACCTGCGGCCACTGCGCCCAGACCGTGACCAAGGCCGTGGAAGCCGTTCCCGCCGTGGACCGTGCGCTGGTCGATCTGAAGGCCGGCCAAGTCGCCGTCGAAGGCAACGCCGAAGAAACAGCCATCCGGCAAGCCATCGAGGATGCCGGCTATGAGGTACAGGGCCGGGCGTGAGACGTCATCAGAAAAAAGAAAATGGGCGCCGGACCATTTGGCCGGCGCCCATTCTCGGTGACGTCTTCCCGGAAGGTTCGTTGAAGGTCTTTTATTTGGTCAGAATCAGCTTGTTGGCGCGGGTCACGCGCAGGCGGTAGCTCTGCCCGGCGTGCTGGATCACGATCTCGCGGCTGCCCGACATCAGGCGGGCGGATTCGACCACCGGCAGGGACGCGGCGATGAAGGAAGCCGGAGCGGAGACGGCGCTGTCGTGCATGGCGTGTCTTTCTTGCTGGACGGACGTTGCGGTCGGCGATGTCCGGGCGTGAACCCTGAACCGGACCCTACCCTCGCTCGCCATCAATTGCAAGTCATTCTCATTCGCTTTCGCAGCGCGTCGCTCCGAATTCCTTGGTCAAACCCGGACCACACTGCGGACCATCCAGCGCAGGCCCACCACCAGCAGCTTGTTGTATTCGTTGACCAGCAGGTTCGCGGTGCCGGGCCACATCCACCAATCGTCCAGATGGACGGTGGGAGCGACGACGGGATGGGGGACCAGTTCCACGTCGGGCATCGCCATCGCCAGTTCCAGCATGCTGCGGCGCATGTGATAGTTGGCCGTCACCAGCCGTAGCGACCGGAATCCCTGGTCGCGCATCCAGTCCGCCGTCTCATAGGCGTTGCCGATAGTGCTGTCGGCGGAATAGCCCAATGTGATGCAGCATTCCATCTCGGTCGGGGAATGACGGGAGAGCTTCAGCAACTCCTGCACCTCCACCCCATCATAGACGCCGGACACGAACAGCTTCTTCGCCCGCCCGGCAGCCAGCAGTTCCAGCCCGGTGACCAGCCGGTTGCTGCCGCCGGTCAACACGACGATGGCGTCGGTCCGCCGTTGGGCATCGGCGCCGGCGGGGGGCGAGCGCGGCACGTCGGCGGCATACCAGAACAGCCCGGCCAGCCAGGCGACCGCCAGCACCAGCGCGCCGGTCAACAGATGACCGACCGCCCGCGCCATCACTCCGCTGCCGCGCTGCCGGTGGGTGAGGCTCATCGCGACCCCATCACGGCATCGACTCCAGCGTGCGCAGCACGGTCCAGCGCGCGGTCGCCAGCGCCAGCAGGGCCAGCGCCGCCGGGACCAGCAGCAGAACCACCCATTGCCAGGGCTCCAGCGCCAAATCCGGCAGCAGGCTGGCCCGCAATCCTTGAGAGGCGCGGTGCAGCCCATACATGGTACCGCCGGCCAGCAGCAGACCGATCCCGCCGCCGCGCAGGCTCAGGGATACCACGTGACGCTCGAACTGGCGGGAGACATAGCGGTCTGTGGCGCCCATCAGGTGCAGCAGTTCCACCACCGGCCGATGGATGGCGAGGCCGGTGCGCACAGCGAAGACCACGGTCATCACCGCCGCCGCGCCGATCAGCAGCACCACGCCGAGCGCCGCCAGCCGGATCGCCCCGGCGAAGGAGCGCAGGTCGGCCAGCCATACCGCATGGTCGTCCAGCGTCGCCCCCGGCGCGGCAGAGGTCAGGCGCAGGCGCAGGCCCGCGATGTCGACCGGCCCGTCGGCGACGACGTCGATCATCCGCGGCATCGGCAGCAGCGGGTCCGAAGCCCCCGACCCCAGCCAGGGCTCCAGCAGCCGGGCGATCTCGCCCCCGCTCAGCAGGGTCGCCGACCCGATCCCGGGGGTGGAGCGCAGCACGGTCAGTGCCGCCTCCGCCCGCTCGTCCAGTGGCGCCACGGGAGCGCCCGGCATCGGCGCCACCTGCACGGTCAGCCCACCGGCCAGCCCGCTGTCCCAGCGTTGCGCCATGTCCGAAACCAGCATGGCGCCGGCCAGCGCCAAAGCCGCCAGGAACGCCATCAGCGCGGTGATCCAGCCGAGAAAGCGCGAGGAGGGATCGACCGCCAGCGGCAGATCGGACCGGGGTCGCACAGGACGAAGCGCCATTCCCCTACTCCCACCGCGCATCATTGGGCCGCACGTCATTGGCGCGCGCATCCTGCGCCCGGCCCTCATGCGCCCGGCCCTCTTGGACCCGACTGCCACGCGAGGGCACGACCATCAGCCGGCCGCTGTCGAGATGCAGGCGCGGATGGTCGAAACGGCGGATCAGCGCCTCGTTGTGGGTGGCGATCACCACGGTGGTCCCCAGCTTGTACAGTTCCTCGAACAGATAGAGCAGCCGCATGCCGATGCCGTCGTCGACGTTGCCCGTGGGTTCGTCGGCCAGCAGCAGCCGCGGCCGGTTGATGACCGACCGGGCGATGGCGACCCGCTGCTTCTGCCCGCCCGACAGGATCGACGGCTTGGCGTGCAGGTGGTTGCCCAGCCCGACCCAGCGCAGGATCTCGCTGCAATGGGCGACCACGTCGGCCTCCGGCGTACCGGCCATGCGCAAGGGCAGCGCCACATTGTCCAGTGCCGACAGATGGTCGAGCAGCGCGAAATCCTGGAACACCACGCCGATCTGGCGACGCAGTTCCGGCAGGTCGCGGCGGGTCACCATCGCCATGTCGCGGCCGAACAGGGTGACCAGCCCGCGTGACGGCCGGTGAGCGAGATACATCAGCTTCAGCAGCGACGATTTGCCCGCCCCGCTGGCGCCGGTCAGGAAATGGAAGGATCCAGGCTGAAGGGTAAAGCTGATGTCGCGCAGCACCTCCGCCTCGGTGCCGTACCGCAAGCCGACATTCTCGAAACGAATCACGGTCCCACCACAGCTCGTCAACCCCTCCACGCCGGGGACAATGCACCCGGCCGGGGGCGGAGTCCACCCCGCCCCGCAACCTGCCGCGATGCCCCCTGTCCCCTCTCTGGCCACGCGGAATACTTGAGAAGTCGGCGAAGACCTGACAAGTTGCCGGCCATGATCTGGATCCGGTCCCTCGCCTTCAACATCGCGTTCCATCTGTGGACCGCGCTGATGTGCTTCGCCCTGCTGTGGATGCTGCTGTTGCCGCGTCCGCAGATGGTAGCGGTCGTGGTGTGGTATCTGCGCACGGTGGGCTGGCTCGAGCGTACGCTCGTCGGTATCCGCTATGAGGTGCGCGGGCGCGAGAACCTGCCCGACGGCCCCTTCCTGCTGGCGGCCAAGCACCAGTCGGCGTGGGAGACGATGAAGCTCCACCTTCTGGTGAAGGACCCGGCGATCATCCTGAAGCGCGAGCTGATGTGGATCCCGATCTGGGGCTGGTACGCCGCCAAGGCGAAGATGATCCCGGTCGACCGTGGCGCCGGCGGGGCGGCGATCAAGTCGCTGATCCGCAACTCCCGCCCGGTGCGGGACGAGGGTCGCCCGATCGTGATCTTCCCGCAGGGCACCCGCGTCGCCCCCGGCACCTACCGGCCCTACCGCATCGGCGTCGGCGTGCTTTACGATAGCCTGGGTATTCCCATCGTGCCGATGGCGCTGAACGCCGGGCTCTATTGGCCGCGCCACAGCTTCCTGAAGTATCCCGGCACGGTGGTGGTGGAATTCCTGCCGCCGATCATGCCTGGACGCCCGCGCGCCGAGGCGATGCGCGACCTGGAAGAGCGGCTGGAGGCCGCGAGCGACCGTCTCGTCACCGCTGCCGGCGGCCCGCCGACCCTGCGCCCGTCGCAGCCGGAACCGGAACGGGGCAAGCGGACGGTGACCGCCGTCTCCTGACAGGCGACATAAGAGCCGGCCGCGACGGTTATCCTTGAGCGCGGCGGCGTATCTGCCTACGCTCGCGCAACGAATCGCCGGAAGGGCCGGTTGAACCGGCTCCGGATGACGCGCGAGAGGAAGATGACGCAAACCGAGAAGCCCCAAAGGCCCACCCGGCGTCAGGACCGCTGGACGGAGCGGTGGCGCGCCGCCGCCGTCGCCCTTCTGATGACGGTGCAGCCGCTGTCGGTCCCCGTCGGCGCAATCCTCACTGCTCCCGCGGCCCCCGCTCCGCTCGCCATAGCCGCCACCGCTGCGGCCATCACCCTGGCGCCGGCGGACGCCGAAGCCCGTGCCGGCTCCAGCAGCCGGTCGTCGGGCGGCTATTCGCGGCCGTCGCGCACCCCGTCCATCGGCGGTGGCAGCGGCGGCTACACCCGCCCCTCCGCCCCGCGTACGCCCTCCACCGGTAGCGGCGGCGGCTGGTTTTCCGGCGGTTCCTCCAGTTCCAGCGGCGGCTATGCCCGGCCGGGCAACAGCGCCCCGTCGGTCGCCGCCCCGCCGACGTCGGCAGGTGACAAGGCCTTCAGCCAGCAGGGCTCGGCCGACGCGCTGAACCGCTACCGGACCAAGCAGGACGCCGACCGCACGCCGCCGGCTCAGCCAAGCGCTCCGCCGCCCGCCTCCTCCACCCAGGGCCGCAGCAACGGCTCGAGCGGATCGGGCTGGGGCTGGGGGTGGGGATCGGGCGGTTCCTCCTACCGCACCCCGTCCACCCGGCCGGCGCCGGCCAACCCCTATGGCGGTTACGGCTGGAGCCCGCCGCCCTATGCCTACAGCGCGCCGCGCCGTTTCGGCATCTGGGACGGGCTGTTCCTGTGGTTTATGCTCGACACGCTGACCCGGCCGGGCCATTCCGCCTTCTTCCACAACAATGCCGACGACCCCGGCTATCGCGAGTGGCGGCAGGAGGCCGACCGGCTGGCCCGCGACAATGCGGAGCTGCGCGGCAAGCTGGACCAGCTCGACCAGTCGATGGCCGCCCAGGCCGGAACCCCGCGTGAGGCGGGACAGCTGCCGCCCGACGTGCCGGCGGATCTGGCCCGCGCCGACTCCGCCAGTTCGGTGGACAGCGCCAGCGCGGCGCAGGCCCCAGGCGGCGTCGGTGGCGGATCCGGTGGGCACGGCTTCTGGTGGTGGGGCCTGCTGCTGCTCGGCGTCGCGGTGCTGTTCCTGCTGTGGCGGGCGCGGCGCCGGATGGAGTCGCCACCAAAATCGGGTCCAGTTTCCAACGGTCCCGTTTCCAAGGGAGGATCGGACGTGCCCCTGTTCGGAACGCTCGGCAACTATGTGAACCAGAAGCTCAGCGGCAAGGCCTACAGCCCGTCGCTGTTCCGGCTGGGCATGACCGTCACCATCGACCCCACCCCCTTCCTGCTGGCGGAGAGCGCCACCAAGGTCAAGGCGCCGGACACCGGCACCGACCGGCTGGTGTCGATCGAGGCGGTCGGCACCGTCACCTCCGGCCCGGCGACCGTTTATCGCCTGCATCTGCCGGGCGGCGGCTTCTTCCAGATTCACCTCGGCCCCGACGGGCAGCCGGACGAGTGCCGCTATTTCACCCCCATCGACAGCGTCACCCCGTCCGACGAGGGCGAGTGGGGATTCTGGCTGGACGATGCGGAGGGGATGATCGGCTGGCCGGAGTTCCAGACCAAGGACGGCAAGCTCTATCCCCGCGTCTGGCAGCCGGGCACCAGCCGCATCCAGCCCTTCACGCTCAGCGAGGCGCGCCAGACCTTGCGCGGGACCGAGACGGTGGTCAGCCAGTCGATGCTGTACGGCGCGCCGACCAATGCCGGCGATCCGGCGCCCGCCACCGAATATATCCTGGTGGAGGCGGTCGAGCGGTCCGGCCGCGCCTCGGTCGAGATCTCCGCCGGCATCGACGTGAATCCCGCCTCCCTCTCCCTGTCCTAACCCACACGACAAGAGTGCCGGCCCCATGGAAAGCACCTTCGGTTCCATCCTGACCGCGCTCGGCACCGGCCTTCCGGTGCTGCTGGTCCAGCTCGCCGTCACGCTGGCGCTGCTGGTGGCGGGCGTCGCCGTCTACACTCGCATCACCCCCTTCGACGAGCGCCGGCTGGTGGCGGAAGGCAATGCCGCCGGCGGCCTGACGCTGGCGGGATCCATCGTGGCGCTCGCCATTCCGCTGGCGGCGACGCTGGCGACCAGCACCTTCGTGCTGGACATCCTGTTGTGGGGTGTGGTGGCGCTGATCCTCCAGCTGGTCGCCTTCGCCGTGGCGACCCTGCTGATCCGCGACCTGCGCGGCCAGATCGAATCGGGCAACGTCGCATCGGCCGCGGCGCTGGTCGGCGTCCAGTTGGGGGTGGCGTTGATCAACGCCGCCGCCATGGCCGGGTAATAGGGGGCGGGATAAAAACTGCCCCCGAGAGGTAAGGATGGGGGTCTGGTTCCGGGATCGTCCCCTCCCCATCTGTGCAGGCGAAGCGTCCGCGCTTTCTTGCGGGCGCCTCCAACAACCCTCCTTCGACAGGAATCAGCCATGCTTGCCTTCATCCGCAACCTTATGGGTGTCAAGACCGACCAGGCCGTCCAGGGCGCCATGGAGGCGCTGGTGCGCTGGGATCCGAAGTCCGCGACCGAGGCGGAGCTGCGGACCATGGAGCAGCATCTCGACGGGCTGGGCCGGCAGGTGGCGGAAGCCCGCGCCATCCACGACCGCGAGCAGCGCGAGGCCGACGAGATCAAGGCCTTGTCGGCCCAGCGCATGGCCGCCGCCGAGCATCTGCAGCGCCAGATCGACGCCGAGACCGACCCGTCGCGCAAGGCCGGCCTGGAAAAGAGCCTGGAGACCATCGTCGCCATGCTGGAGGAAATGGCCCCCGACATCGACCGCGAAGTCCGCGACGCGGTCGAGGCGCGCGAGTTCCTGGAGATGCTGGAGAAGAACTACGCCGAGGCCGGCGCCAAGCTGAAGGCCGCCCGCGCCGAGCTGACCCGCGCCCAGCGCGACATGGGCCGCGCCGACCAGCAGCGCGCCATGGCCGAGCGTCAGGCCGAAGCAGCCCGTCAGGCCGCCGGCCTCGCCGGTGCGACCAGCGGCCTGACCGTCGCGCTGAAGGCGATGCAGGACACGGCAGCCAAGGATCTGGCTGCTGCCGAGGCCGCCAACGCCAAGGCCAAGCTGCTGCGCCCGTCGGCCCCGGAGAAGGAAGACCCCAACATCGCCGCCGCCCTGGCCGCCGCGTCGGGCAAGACCGCGCCAACCAGCCTGTCCGATCGTCTGGCGGCGCTGAAGGCCAAGCAGGGCTGAGAGTGATGGGATCGGCGGGGGCTCTCCGCCGATCCTTACCGCTTGGGGGATGGAACAGCGTGGAACAGTTTTCGGCGGCTGTTTCATCCCGACTGCGGGGCCGCCAGTCCTACAGGCGGCGGAAGGCGGCTTTTCCGCCCCGACGCTCCTGCACCGAACCGAGGTTGGGATAGGGATCGTCGGGGTTGAGGGTCCAGGGATAGACGCCCTTCGGCCCGGTCGATTCCGGGCGGGCCAGGATGGCGGCGACGGCGCGCGGATCGGGCGGGGTGCGCTCACGGATCGCGCCGGGAATGTCGTCGTCATCGTCCAGTTCGGGGACGATCTCGGCGGGAGGGTGTTCCGACGGCTGCGGGGTGGCGGGGTCGACCGGCTGCCGGGTTTGCGACTGTTGCGCCAGTCGTTGAGCCGGTTGGGCCCCGAGCCCGTCGAGGATGCCGAGCCGGTCGGCCAGCCAGCGGACAGTGGACGGATCGCCGGAAGAGACCAGCCGTTCGATCTGCTCGACAACCAGACTGCGCAGCGAGGACAGGCGCAGGTCGGCCTCGCGGTTCAGCGCCTGCCGTTCCCACCACACCCTATGACGGAAATCCTTGGAGCCGTAATAGGCCCGCCACAGCGTGGTGCGGCTGCAGCCCATGGAGCGGGAGACATAGAGGAAACTGCTGCCGCGCGCCAGCATGCCGGCGGCCATGATCCATTGCTCCTCATGGAACTGCGATCCGGGGACCAGCGAGCCTTCGGTGGGCACCGGCGGTTCCTCGGCCCAGAGGGGGAAATGGTCGTCGGTCAGGGTACGGCTGTCGAGGGCCATGGCGTCGCTCCGCAAAGGGGTGGGGCTGTTTGCGGAGAGGATATAGGAATTTTATCCGAAAGCGGGGAGCTTTATGCAAAATCCGTTGCGATCAATAGCTTGATGCCATTGCCCTGGAACCCGTCATTGCGCGCCGGTGGTGAGTGTTCCTTTCAGGCGGCGCAGCAAGGCGGCAAACTGCTCCCGCCCGCCATCCGACAGACCGTCAAAAAAACAATGTCGCCAAACCGAGCTTGTCAGCAGGAGATTTTTCTATCATCTGTGAATATCTTTCAATTACCGAAATTTCATTAATTATCAATGGAGTTCATAGATGTTTTATACCCTGAATCACTTCAAGTCTGTGTTTGCAAATGAGTTCTTCGTTGAACCGGCAGACCAAAACTATCAGTTGGCTCGGTAGGCGAAAATCCATGGATTTCACCGGGAATTTTACTGGCAGGCAGTTCAAGCAGTTGAGAAATACTGCAAGGCAGTTCTCGTCCTTAATGGGGAGAGTGTCATAAAGGATAGCCACAAGATTGAGAAACTTTTCAATCGATGCTGCGCGCGGCTTGGCGAACTGGTAGTGCAGCGCTTTGAGCGCCCGGCGGAGTTTCCGCAAGAACTCTGGAACGATGAAGATCCGGGGCGGTTTCTCCGATTTCTCTATCAGCAAGGAAATCCAAACAGCCGATATGGGATGACATCGTGGTTTAACCGCCCAAGCGATCTTGTGAATCTTGATTGCCTTGTCTTTAGTCTTCGGCGCTGCGCAATCGGCATTGACTGGGTTGTCGGTACGGACTTCAGCGTCAACCCAGAGATCCTCGAATTCACCGGGAAATCTTTTGCAGAAGTGCTGTGTGCGAAGCCCACATATCAGGTTCGAGAGGGTTTTAAAATTGTTTCGTCTCCCGCGATCTTGTCCGGAGAGAACATTGCAGACTCTTTGACCATGTGGAATTTTCAAATAGCATCCACGTCGTCTAACCTTGATCGACCACTACCGCCGTCCATGTCCACAATCATTGGTCCCGCTCGGAACTCATTGTTGCACATCCTCTGTAATGCGATGAACAAACGCGAGGGCAAGGAGATTGATAAAATTCTTCGAGAAGGGGTGGCATGGATGTTGGATACGATCAGACTTGACACACAGGTGATGGAATTATTGAAATCTCATAAAAATCCTTAAATAACATACAAGATGACAAAGCGGCGCCGCTGGCTGCCCAGGGCGCCGCTGCCGGATTGGTGGGTGCTTCAGGCCCGCTTCTTGGCGCGCTCGTGCTCCATGTAAGCCCGGAGCACGGCGTTGATTTTGCTCTGGTAGCGGTCGCTGTTCATACGGAACCACTCCAGCACATCCGAATCCAGGCGGATGCTGATGGCCTGCTTGGCCGGAGGCTCGACAATGCGGGCCGTCTCGAACCATGCTTCGTCGGCCAGCGGTGCCGCATCGGGATCGCTGCGCACGGCGGCTTCGATGTCTGCATCGGTCTGACAGTCAGCCTGCGACCAGTCAGCCGTCCGGTTGCGGGGCGACGCCAGAGAGCGTCGCGTGATACGCTCGTTGTTCGCGTCCATTTGCTTTCCTTGCTGAGATGATGCGGCGGGCGCCATCGCGCCAAGTGTAAACGACCACCAGCAGCCGGCCATCCACTTCGCCGTAGGCGATGATGCGTGTCTCTCCGTTGTGATCGCGCGGGTCATTCTTCTCCCGCACAACGCCTTCAAAGATGTAGATGGCATCCTCAAAATCGATGCCGTGCTTAATAATGTTCGCGTCGCGCTTACGCTCGTCCCACTCGAAATCCATTTTCCGCACTCTCCCCTGGGACGGCGCACAGCCATCCTGACTTGCGTGAATTCCCCATTTCACTCATCCCTTCAGTTTGATTGAGCAGCGGGGCTCGCCCTCCCGCGCCGCTATTGCGCTACAGTGTCGGCGTGCGTTTGCGCAATGCAAATGTATATACAGATAACGCGTCGCGTGGTCAATCCCCCTGCCCCCAAGGGCCACCGTCGCCGATAGGGGTTGGGGCGATCATCCTTGGCAGGGTGCTGGCGAACCGGCGGCAGAGCTGAATGGTCTGAGCTGCATCAGCGTTGGCCCTCGAAATGGGCGTCCCTCGGCGGTCATCCCCGCGGAAGCTGTGATCCAGAGTTTCCAGTGCAAAGGTTTGCGAAGTCTGGATTCCCGCCTGCGCGGGAATGACGGCTGAGAGAAGTGCGTGATGCGATCCGATGGGAAGCGGACCAAAGGCTCCCCCAATCCTTACGTCTCGGGGGAGGCCGCCTTCGCCGCCTTCGGCTTGCGGGCCGCGACCTCAAAGGCGACGTCCTCAATCATGCCGGCGGTGAGCGAGGACAGGGCCGATTTCAGGCTCGGCCAGTGGTTCATGCGGGCGGTGTCGGCGACGGCGGCGTTCTTGGCCTTCAGGACGAGGCGACGGCCGCCCTGGGGGGCTTCCTCCACCCGTTCCGGCTCCAGTTCGGCCAGCAGCGGGGCGGGGACCTTGCCCTTCAGGGCGTGCAGGACGGCGGCCCACAGCGCCGTCACGTCGTCGGCGTCGGGCAGCGGGCCGAGATCGGCGAGGCCGGATTCCACCGGGTCGGCGGGGGTGACGGTGTCGACCTTGCCGATTCGGCGGGCACGGCGGCCGGCGCTGTGGCGTTCGCGCTCCAGATAGGTCTCGGCCGCCTCCTCCTCGTCCTTGGCGTCGAAATCAAGGGTCACCGCCTCGATCTTGCGACCTTTCCGCTTCATCTTGTCTTCCGGCATGCTGACGCGGAAGGGGGCGAGCTGGTTCACCTCGGAGATGGCGCGGTCGATGGTGCGGGTGCGCAGGATGCCGAAATCCTTGTAGGCGCCCTCCGGCACGTTCATCAGCTTGCGCAGCGTGTCGATGTCCAGTTCCAGCGACGGATAGTCCATCTGGTAGCGCTGCATGCCGATCTCGTAGAGCTTCAGCGCGTAGGTGCTGGTGACCTTGACCATCGCCGGCCCGGACAGCTTGGCCCAAAGCTGCGACGAGCGCTGGATTTCCAGGAAGGCGTCGGTGAACTGGAAATGGATGTCGGCGGCGTCGCTGTCCTCCTCCTCCTCCGGCCGGACATAGCTGGAGAGGATGCGCAGTTCGGCGCGCGACCGGCGGCCACGGAAGGGGCCGATGACCACGAGGCTGGAGTCGAAAATCTCCTTCAGGGCGTCGAAGATGCGCTCGTTGCCCTTGTGGTTGCCGCGCACCACGCGCTTGGGCAGGCGGTAGAGCTTGTTGGCGAAATTCTGGCTGCCGGCCAGATGGATCATGAAGTTCAGCATCTTCTGCGCCGGCAACGACAGGCGCGTGCCGTTGGCGGGATAGCTGTAGACCGCCTCCGCCGCCTTGATCAGATGCTTGTAGCCGTCGCGCTCGAAGGTGGCGCTGGCGACGCGGGCGGTCAGGCCGGCAACCGGAGCCGTGGATTCGGTGCCGACCGCCGGCAGGGTGGTGGCGGCGCCATCGCCGTCGATCACTGCACCGCCGGCCAGATCCTCCGGACCCAGCACGACGAGATTCGGGGCGGCGGTCTTCGCCATATTGGCCATGTTCGCCTTCATGGGCGCAGCCGCGTCCGACGGGGCGGACTCCTCCGCCACCGCACCGCGCGCCTTCCTGCGCCCCGTACCCGCCATCGCCGTCCTCCCGCGAAATCGAGCGAGGCTAAATCAATCCTTACCCCAAAAACAAGTAAGGAAAGGGTCGCGCCGCAGAATCCCGATCATCCTTACATCCTGGGGGCGGAACCCTTACGCCCCGGGGGGTGTGCGACTCGCCCCCACCCGGTAAGGCTGTTTCCCCCACCCTGTAAGGAAGATTCGATGCGACTCGCGGACTCCCCTAGGGATTCGCGCCGACGAATCCTCTTAAAAGGGAAAGGGAGAGGCTAGTGCCCGCTAAGTGCTGGATCTGCCAAGGCTTCCCATCTGCGAATCTCAGCCGGACAGGCCGGTCGGGAGGCCTGCATGCTGCGAATCGGACCGACTCGAGTCTGCGGAGCGGTGTTATCGGGCCTGCTCTATCCTTACTGCCTGGGGGCGTTCAGGCATTTTTGCTGTTCGGGGGTCGGTGGACAAACGCGATCCTTACGGCTTGGGGGCACCTGATGCCGGATCCAGGCCCCCGAGAGGTAAGGATGACGGGATTCTGCGGAGCTGCCAGTCAGATTCTGGGGCGTGTCAGGAGTCTCAAGGGCTTACCCGCCCCCAGGATGTAAGGAAGCCCGCCCCCAAGCCGTAAGGATGGAAGGGCGGGCTCATCGGCGGCAATGGGGCGGGATCTGGCCCCCAGGGAGTAAGGATGGAAAAGGAGGAATAGGGTAATAGATTGATTTAAAATGTGTTTTTCAATGGGCTGCCAGCAGGAACAGGCCCTGGCCGAGATAGACGCCGGCGGTTCCCATCACCAGATAGCGGCTCCACAGGCGGAATTGGGCGTCGCTCATGCGGTCCAGAACGCGGCGGGAGAGATTCGTGCCGAGCAGGGCCATGGCGATCGACATCAGGATCACCGTCGCTTCCACCGTCTCGCCGGCATGGCCGGCCACCAGCGGGGCGAAGTAAGCGATCTTCACCAGATGGCCGACCGACTGGATGGCGGCCTTGGTGGCGACCACGCTCTGGCGGGTCATGGCGCTGCGGATGAAGAAGGCGTCGAGCAAGGGGCCGGAGATTCCGGCAAGCAGCTGAATGCCCATGCAGAGGAAGCCGCCGAGCACGCCATGCAGCGGCTTCTGCGCGTTCAGCGCCCAGCGAGCGGGGATGGCGAGTGCCAGGAAGGGGGTCAGTCCCAGAATCAGCAGCGACACCGCACGGTCCGGCACGGCGCCGACCAGGGCGAACAGCAGGCCGGCCACCGATCCGCCCAACGCGAATCGCAGGATGATCGGCCAGACCACATGGCGCCGCCACAGCCAAGCCCGCCAGCCGTTGGAGGCGAACTGGGTCACGCCATGCAGCAGCATCGCCGAGGGCACCGGCAGCAGGATCAGCAGCAGGCCCATCAGCACCATGCCGCCGGCCATGCCGAACAGGCCCGACAGAAACGAGGTCACGAGAACGGTGAGGCCAAGCCCCACCATCAGCGGAAGCGTCAGCATGAATCAGTCCAAATGTCGGAGATCAGGCTGAAAAACTCGCACGCGCGCGGTTGCGCCGCAAACGGCATTGTTCGATGCTGAGGATCAGGAAAGGTTGGGGTAAAAGTTGGGGTGAAGTAAGGATGGACGCATGCGCCGACTGCCCTCGCTGAACGGCCTGCGCGCGTTCGAGGTGGCGGCTCGCCATGGCAGCTTCACCGCGGCGGCGGCGGAGCTGCATGTCTCGCAGGCCGCGATCAGCCGGATGGTGAAGCTGTTGGAGGAACGGCTGGGCTTCGCCCTGTTCGACCGGCGGGCCAACGCGCTGGTGCTGACCGAACGCGGCCGGGCGCTGCAGCCGACCTTGACCGAGGCCTTCGACGGCATCGCCCGGCGGGTGGAGCAGGTGTCGGCG
Source organism: Azospirillum sp. TSO5 (assembly GCF_003116065.1). NCBI lineage: Bacteria > Pseudomonadati > Pseudomonadota > Alphaproteobacteria > Rhodospirillales > Azospirillaceae > Azospirillum > Azospirillum sp. TSO5. The sequence goes on from NZ_LGQY01000018.1 coordinate 144,346, forward strand.
ATGCGGGCCGGGCCGGTGCTGACGGTAGGGATGGGGGCGACGGTGGCGGTGCGCTGGCTGATTCCGCGCCTTTCGAGCTTTCATCTCGCCCATCCGGAGATCGAGGTGCGGATCGCCACCGGTGGGGCGGGGGCGCCGATGAACGACGACTGGACCTGCGCCGTGTTGCTGGGCGACGGCCAGTGGCCGGGCTATGAGGCGGAGCGGCTGTTCTCCTCCAGCCTGCAACCGGTCTGCGCGCCGCGGCTGGCGGCGGAGTTGCGCGGGCCGGCGGATCTGGCCGGCGCCACCCTGCTGCATGTGTCGCATTGGGGGGAGGACTGGCCGCGCTGGCTGGCCGCCGCCGGGGTGGCGGAGCCGTCGGCGCCTTCGGGAATAAGGGGGCTGTCCTTCGGCAGCTATGCCATGACCTTGCAGGCGGCCATCGACGGCGTCGGGGTGGCGCTGGCGCCGCGGCTCTACATCCTGGACGACATCGCCGCCGGGCGGCTCGCCACGCCGTTCGGGCTGGCGGTGCCGATGGTCCTGTCCTGGTATCTGGTCTATCGCGCCTCCCGCCGCGAGGATGCCGGCTTCGAACCGTTCCGCGACTGGCTCTATGCGGTGTGCGCGGAGGTGGGGTGAGAGTTCGTGGTTCGTATCGGATCTCATCACGAGCTTCCTTCGACCGTCATTCCCGCGAAGGCGGGAATCCAGACGTTCCAAAGGCTCAAGAAGCGGGGCAGCCTGGATCCCCGCCTTCGCGGGGATGACGGCCGAGAAAAGCCGATAAAAACTCACAAGCTCTGAAAAGATGCATGGCCGGGCGGCGCAATTGACCGATGCGCGGGCCGCAGGTGCCGACTTAGGCTGCGCGCTGTTTTGTGCCCGTTCCAAGCAGTCACGACCCTACAGGACCGCGCGATGCCGCCCACCGCTGTTCCGCACACCACGGATGCCCACGAAGACGCCGCCCACCCTGCCCTGTCCCGCTCGCTGGTGCTGCTGATGGCGCTGGCCTGCGGCGTGGTGGTCGCCAACATCTATTATGCCCAGCCGCTGGTCGGGCTGATCGGGCCGGCGGTCGGGCTGTCGCCGGAGACCGCCAGCTTGGTCGTCACCCTGACCCAGGTCGGCTATGGCGCCGGGCTGGTGCTGCTGGTGCCGCTGGGCGATCTGCTGGAGAACCGGCGGCTGGTGGTGGTCACCCTGTGCAGCACGGTGGTGGCGCTGCTGGTGGCAACGGTCGCCCCGACCGCGTCGCTGTTTCTGATGGCGGCCTTCCTGATCGGGGTCACCTCCGTCGCCGTGCAGATGCTGGTGCCGCTGGCCGCCCACATGGCGCCGGAGGCCTCGCGCGGGCAGGTGGTGGGCAATGTGATGAGCGGGCTGCTGCTGGGCATCCTGCTGGCCCGCCCGGTGTCGAGCCTGATCGCCGACAGCCTGGGCTGGCGGGCGGTGTTCGGCCTGTCGGCGGTGGTGATGGTCGCCTTCGCCGTGCTGCTGTGGCGGGTGCTGCCGCAGCGGCGGCCGAGGGGGCAGTCCAGCTATGGCGCGCTGCTCGGCTCGCTGGGGCGGCTTCTGGTGCGGACGCCGGTGCTGCAGCGGCGGACCGTGTACCAGACGATGATGTTCGCGTCCTTCAGCCTTTACTGGACCTCCGTCCCGCTGCTGCTGATGGGGGCGCCCTTCCATCTCAGCCAGCGGGGGATCGCGCTGTTCGCCCTGTCGGGAGCGGCGGGCGCGCTGGTGGCGCCGATCGCCGGGCGGATCGCCGACCGCGGCTGGACCCGGCCGGCCACCGGCTTCGCGCTGGCGATGGCGGCCTTGTCCTTCTTCGTGGCGCGGGCCGGCGAAGGGTCGATTGCGCTGCTGGTGCTGGCCGGGCTTCTGCTCGACATGGGGGTGCAGATGAACATGGTGCTGGGGCAGCGCGCCATCTATTCGATGGGGGCGGAGACTCGCAGCCGGATGAACGCCATCTATATGGCGATCTTCTTCCTGGGCGGGGCGGCGGGATCGGCGCTGGCCGGCTATGCCTTCGCCGTCGGCGGCTGGGCGCCGGTGACCTGGATCGGCTTCGCCTTTCCGGCTGTCGGCCTGCTGTTCTACCTGACCGAATTCCGTGGGCGGCACGCCGCCTGACTTGAGCTTCAAAGGAGACGGTGCAATGGATCAACGCCCGCCCAATCAACGTCCGCCCAATCAACGTCCTCTGGGCCGCAGTGGCCTGACGGTGTCCCCGCTCTGCTTCGGCGGCAACGTGTTCGGCTGGACCGCCGACGAGGCGACCTCCTTCCGGCTGCTCGACGCCTTCGTCGATGCCGGCTTCAACTTCGTCGACACCGCCGACGTCTATTCGGCCTGGGCGCCCGGCAACAAAGGCGGCGAGTCCGAGACCATCATCGGCAAATGGATGAAGAGCCGGGGCAACCGCGACCGCATCGTCCTGGCGACCAAGGTCGGGTCGGAGATGGGGCCGGGCAAGAAGGGCCTGTCGCCGGCCTGGATCCGGACGGCGGTCGAGGATTCGCTGCGCCGGCTCCAGACCGACCGCATCGACCTCTACCAGTCGCATTGGGACGATCCCGACACCCCGTTCGAGGACACGCTGGGCGCCTACAAGGAGCTGATCGACCAGGGCAAGGTCCGGGCCATCGGCGCCTCCAACCTGACGGCGCCGCGCCTGCGCGAGGCGCTGGAGGTCAGCGCCCGCACCGGCCTGCCCCGCTACGAGACCCTGCAGCCGGAATACAACCTCTACAGCCGCGAGGGCTACGAGGCGGAGCTGGAGGGGATTTGCCGGGAGAATGGGCTGGGCGTCATCACCTACTATTCGCTGGCCGCCGGCTTCCTGACCGGCAAGTACCGTTCGGCCGAGGATGCCGGCAAGAGCGCGCGCGGCGGCGGGGTGGTGTCGAAGTATCTGAACGAGCGCGGCCGGGCCATCCTGGCGGCGCTGGACGAGGTCGCCGGGCGGCATGGGGCGACGCCGTCACAGGTGGCGCTCGCCTGGCTGATCGCCCGGCCCGGCCTGACGGCGCCGATTGCCAGCGCGTCGAAGCCGGAGCAGATGGGCGACCTGATCGCCGCCGCCAATCTGCGGCTGGACGCCGACGACATCGGGCGGCTGGATCGGGCGAGCGCCTATTGAGGGGCGCCTACTGAGGTCTGCTCAGGGAGTGGGGATCGCCGCCGCTTTGGACGGGGCCGGCTTGCCGGCCGCGTCCGTCTTCAGCACCGCCAGGAAGGCGTCGGCCATGGCGTGATAGACCGAGTGCGGGCAGACCAGCCGCGACAGGGTGGTGGCGAGCGCGGCGCTCAGCATCAGCGGCAGCAGCATCTCGGGCGAGGCGCTCATTTCCGTCACGATGACGACGGCGGTCAGGGGGGCCTGCACCACGCCGGCGAAATAGGACACCATCGACAGCAGGACAATGGCGCCCAGCGAGCTGTCCGGCAGCAGCCCGCCGATGATCGAGCCGATGCCGGCCCCGACCGACAGCGAGGGGGAGAAGATGCCGCCGGGAATGCCGCAGATGCCGGACAGCACGGTCGCCAGCAGCTTTGCCGGGGCATAGTACCAGGGCAGCGTCTCCACCCCGTCCAGCACGGCACGCGCCTGCTCATAGCCGGTGCCGAAGGTCAGGCCGCCGGTGGCGGCGCCGATCGCCGCCAGGGCAAGGCCGCAGCCCAACGCGATGAGCAGCGGGTGGCGGGCCAGCCGTCCGCCCAGGCCGCAGCGGATCCAGCGCGTCAGAAACAGCAGCAGCGAGCTGAATCCGCCGCCGGCCAGACCGCCGACGACGCCGGTCGCCAGAACCGCTTCCCAGTCGTGCCAACTGGCCGAGGCGGCGGTGTGGCCGAAATAGGCGTAGTTGCCGAGCAGGCCGACGGCGACCAGACCCGCCGCCACCACCGCGATCAGCACGAGGCTGCTGGTCCGCCTTTCGAAACTGCGGGCCATCTCCTCGATGGCGAAGACGATGCCGGCCAGCGGCGTGTTGAAGGCCGCGGCGACACCGGCCGCTCCACCGGCCAGGATCAGACCCGGCTCCCGCCCCAGCCCGGCGATGGAACCGGCCATCAGCATGATCGAGGCGCCGACCTGCACCGTCGGTCCCTCGCGCCCGATGGAGGCGCCGCAGGCCAGCCCGACCAGGGTCAGCAGGATTTTGCCGACGGCGATGCGCGGCGACAGCAGCCGGCGCTTGGCCGCCGGATCCTGGACATGGCGCGCGGCGATGGCCTGGGGAATGCCGCTGCCCTGCGATCCCGGCACCACGCGAAGGGCGACCCAGGCGGAAAAGGCCAGCCCCAGCGGAGTCAGCAGGAAGGGCAGCCAGGGAACTGCCCCGACGGCCAGCCGGAACAGCTGCTGGGCGTAATCCGCGGCGACGGCGAACAGGACGGCGACCAGCCCGACCGCACCGGCACCGGACCAGAACAGCAGGCGCCGCCGCCAATTTCTGGGGGACATCCAGACATGGTGGGGCCGGCGCAGCCGGTTGGGCAGCGGGTGGTGCGGGCGATTGGCAGATGGCATTGGCTGGGGCCGGAAGCGGGGGAAAAGGACGGATGAAACGGCGGGGGCCGAGTTTAGGTCCGTTTTTTTCCGCAGGTCCAGCCACGCTCGCGCAGATCTGGCCCGAAGAGGCCGTTCGTGCACGAAAATATGGCGTCAGCGGCGGGCGGTGCTGACCGAATGGGGCTGGTGGGGACGGGAAGAACGGCCGCGCGAGGCGATGGCGGCGCCTTGCAGGGTGCGCTGGCCGCGGCGCGCCTGCGCCTGCTCCACCTCGCGGCGGAAGTTGGGGCCGAGAGCCTCGTAGGCGGCCTTCAGCTCCGGGTCCTTCATCCAGAATTCCTGGCGATCCATGGTTTCCTCTTATATTGGCTGGCCGCCGGCCGAATGCCGGGCAGACCTGCGGCATGCCGCCCCTGCGCAAGTTGCCTCAGACTGTGCGTCAGAAGCTGCTTCGCGGGCGGGTCATCCGATGTTTTTCTCGGGATGACGCCCACCTTCCTTTTCGAAGGCGGGGTCGGCATGACGACTGACAGGTTGGGGTGGCCGGTCTTCACTTCAAGATACGCCCGGTGTCGGATCGGGCGACTTTTCGAAAGCCATAACGCCCTGTTCACCCCAAGGTTCCAGCCGGGCCTTCCCCGGCCGCCGGTACTAGGACCGGCGGCTGGGGTGGCTGATCCCCCTCTCCCCCCCGGGGAGAGGGTCGGGGTGAGGGGGATGCACAATGTGGATTTTATTGAGAATGGGGACCGCGCGGTTCTTGAAAATCCTCGCCGCGCGACCCCCTCACCCTAACCCTCTCCCCGCTTTCGGCGGACCTATGGTCCGCCGGTCGCGTCAGCGCAAACGAAGTTTGCGCGTGAGCGGGGGGAGAGGGGATATGCGCCCGACGAAGGAGCAGAATCAGGCGTGCAGCAGGCCGATGTCATTGTAGGCGATGTGGTCGAAGCCATGGGCGTAGACCGGGGAGGTCGACGACAGGCTGAAGTCGTCCGCACCCGGATTGACGAAACCCGGGTTCAGCGTCACCGAGCCCTTGTCGTACCCGGCGGCCTGCCAGTTCGCCAGAGTGCCCCAGGCACCGCTCGACATCACCTGCGGCCAGGCGTCGAACTCCTTCTCGGCGGTGTTCAGGCTGCTGTAGAAGTTGTCGTGGAGGTTGCCGACATTGGCCGGGCCGTAGATGTGGACGGCGGTGCCCTCGCGCACGTCGATGACGTTGCCGGAAATGTCGTTGCCGGTCATCGCGTGGCCCTTCCAGCCGCTCCAGGCGACCGGCTGCTGCAGGCCGATCTGGGCGCCGCTGTTGCCGGCGATCACGTTCTCCGTGACCGTGTTGTTCCAGCCGCCATGCAGGAAGACGCCGCCGATGTTGTCGTGGACGACGTTGCCCTTCACCGTGGTGCCGCTGGTCCAGTCGTCCAGATAGATGCCCCAGCTCGCCACCTGCCCGGTCGGGTTGGTCGCGGTGGTGCCGGACACGTCGTTGTTGACGACGGTGTGATTGGCCAGATCCTGCTGGCGGTTGATCAGGTAGATGCCGCCGCCGTCGTTCGATTCCAGGTTGGCGTCGATCACCTTGTTGTAGGAGATGGTCACGCGATAGGCAGCGTCGCTGCCGTCGGTCTGGACCGAGCCGACGGCGATGGCCTTCTCCGGCGAGTTTTCGATCTGGTTGTGGGTGACCTTGACGTCGGAGCTGCCGTTGATCCAGATGCCGGCGTCGCCGCGGTCGGCGGCGTTCGGGTGCCGGATCAGGTTGTCCGACACCTGCGTGAAGTTGGAACCGGCCTTGACGAAGATCGACTCGGCGCCGGTGTTGTCGAACTGGTTGCCGGTGACCTTGCTGTTGGCGCTGTTCTGCACGGTGATGCCGTAGCCGCCGCCCTTCACCACATTGTTGGCGAAGGTCAGGCCGGAGGCGTTGTCGGCGAAGACGTAATGGCCGGTGGTGACGCCGTCGGCGAAGCTCAGGCCCTCGATGGTCACGTTCTTGGCGCCGCCGAGGCCGAAGGACACGGAGGCGGTCGAACTGCCGTGGATCACCGCCTTCTCATTGCCGTAGCCGGCGAAGGTGACGCCGGAATCCTGGCTGTTCAGCCACACCCCGTTCTGATGGTAGTCGCCGCCGCGGATATAGGTGGTGTCGATGTTCGGATCGGCGCGCATCGCCGCTTGCGCCTTGGCGAGGCTGGCGAAGGGGCCGTCGGTGCCGGCGGCGTTGGGAGCGGCCAGCTTGCCCGACCAGCTGTCCTTGCCGTTGGTGGCGACATAGAAGGCCGGGCCGGTGGGGGCCGGCGTGGTGGGTGTCGGGGTGGTGGGCGTCGGCGTGGTCGGCGTCGGGGTGGTGGGGGTGGTCGTGCTGCCGGCCGGGAAGTCGGAGGCCGGGGCGTTCACCACCAGCGTGCCGTTCCACCACATCCCCTTCTGGCCGGCGATCACGTCCTTGCCGTCGAGCGCGCCCTTGTCATAGGTGACGGCGCTGCTGGTGGAGGCGTAGCTGTGGCCGTTGATGGAGATGCTGTTGACGGTCAGGCTGCGGTCCTGGCCGTTGATCATGGCATCGTTGTCGTACTGGACCTGCACCTTGTGCGCGACATGGTCGGCGGCATCGGTAGTGAAGGTGAAATTCTTGGCGGTGGTGCCGGCGGTGGCCTCGCCGATCTGCTTGCCGTCGACCAGCACCTTGAAGTGGGCGTTGACGCCGCCCGCCGCAGTGCCCGACGCGTTCACCACGATGGTGTCCTTGCCCGCCGTCGCGGCCGGCGCCGGGGTGGGGGTGGCGGCGGGGGCGGGGGC